>JBBRJU010000099.1:0-7417 GCA_038218895.1 Burkholderiales bacterium | reverse complement strand
GCTGTCGGAAGGGCGCAGCAACCTCTACAAGCTCTTTGTCGAACGTGCGCAGGCGCTGTGCAAGGCGGATGGTCTGATGGCCCTGCTCACCCCAACAGGCATCGCCGCTGATCACGGATCAGCCCCGTTCTTCAGGCGCATTTCGACAACGGGACGGCTGGGTGCTTTGTTCGACTTCGAGAATCGGCGCAGATTCTTTCCTGATGTCGACTCGCGATTCAAGTTCTGCGCCTTTCTGTTCGGGGGCACAACCCGTCGTTTCGCGAAGTCCCGCTGCGCATTCTTCCTTCACTCGGTCGGTGAATTGAATGAAGTAGGGCGAACATTGGTCCTCAGCCCAGAGGAGCTTGCGCTTGTCAACCCGAACACCGGCGCCCTGCCCATGTTCCGGCATCAGCGCGATGCCGAGATCACTTTGGGCATCTACCGGCGCTGCCCGATATTGGTTCTTCACGGCGCGCCCAGCGCCAGCCTCGGTCAGCTGCCAGACACCCGGACCTGGCCGGTCAAGTACATGCAGGGCCAGTTCAACATGACGTCGGACTCCAGGCTGTTCCGAAGTGCAGATTGGCTGGCAAGCCAAGGCTTTGTGGCCGGCGGCTCGGGTCGTTGGACAGCGGGGGCGCGTGAAGCCCTGCCACTGTACGTGGGCCGGATGATTCATCAGTTCGATCACCGGCATGCCAGCGTGGCAGTCAACGACAAGAACCTGCACAACGCCGCGCTCAGCGTCATCCAGACGCCAGATCAAAAGGCGGACCCGGGACACAGCCCGACACCCCAGTACTGGGTGGTGCGCGACGAGGCCGCTGCAACGATCTGGCACGATTGGGTCATCGGCTTTCGCGACATCGCGCGCTCCACTGATGTGCGAACCGTCATTGCATGCATCGTGCCCCGTGCCGCCATCGGCAATACGCTGCCGCTGCTGGTTGGCAGCGGCGATGGCTTCGATGCCGGCAAGGCGGCCTGCTTGCTCGCCACCTTGAACTCGATGGCCATGGACTACGTGGCGCGCCAGAAAGCGCAATCCACACATCTGAACTGGTACATCGTCGAGCAACTCCCTGTCATCGCGCCCGCCCGCTTCGATGCACCGCTGCCCACCGCCTTCGCCACCCGCATGCGCGAAACCGGGCGCATGAACGGCCACCACGCGCGGCCCAGCGTGGCCGACTTCGTCATCCCGCAGGTGCTGGCGCTCAGTTACACAGCGCATGACATGGCGCCGTTTGCCCGCGATCTGGGCTACATCGACGCGTCCGGCCGAGTCCTGCCACCGTTCAGGTGGGATGACGAGGAACGCCACGCGCGCCAGACAGCGCTGGACGCGCTGTTCCTGCACCTGTATGGCCTGGGGCTGGATGACGCAGCCCATGTGCTCGACACTTTCCCCATCGTGCGCCAACAGGATGAACTGGCCTTCGGACACTACCGCACCAAGCACGACGTCCTTGCGCTTCTCCGGCTGATGTCACCGTAGGTGGCGCAGCACTCTTCACGCCATGCGGCCTATGTGCGCCACCAGACACGCCAACTTGACACGCCGGGCGCAAGATCGGGCTGTGTTGGCGACGATGCCTGCCCTTTGTCGTTGAGGTGTGCCCTGGAAGTCCCGTCCCGCCGGCTGAAACCGGCCGCCCTGCTGTGTTGCGCCATGCTGCTGAGCGGCTGCGCCGGTCTGGCCACCGCGCCCCCGCCGCCCGCCCTGCCGGGCGGCCTGCCCGCGCACTGGTCCGGCATGCGCGGCGACCAGCCACCGGCCGCCACGCCAGTGGCGCTGCTGGCCTGGTGGCAGCAGTTCAACGACCCGCTGCTGAGCGACCTGGTCGGCCAGGCGCTGGTGGCCAACACCGGCGTGCGCAGCGCCCAGGCCGCACTGCGCCAGGCGCGGACACTACAGGACGTGGCCGCCGCCGGACTGGGGCCCACACTGGCGGCCAGCGCCGACACGCAACGTGCCCGGGCGGCAGGCCATACCAGCAACCGCTTCGGCGCCAGCCTGGACGCCAGCTGGGAGGCCGACCTGTTCGGCGGCCAGCGCAGCGCGCTGGATGCGCGCAGCGCCAGTGCCGAGGCCAGCGCGGCCGATCTGGGCACGGTGCAGGTGTCGCTGGCCGCCGAGGTGGCGCTGGCCTACATCGGCCTGCGCAATGGCCAGGCCAGGCTGGCGATTGCCCAGGCCAACCTGGCCAGCCAGCAGGAGACGCTGCAGATCGTTCGCTGGCGCCAGCAGGCCGGGCTGGCCGACGGGCTGCAGGCCGAGCAGGCGCTGGCCGCCGCCGAGCAGACCCGCGCGGTGCTGCCGCTGCTGCAGACCACGGTGGCGCAGACCCGCCATGCGCTGGCGGTGCTGACCGGCCAGCCGCCGGCGGCGCTGGATGCAGTGCTGGCCGCTGCCGCGCCGGTGCCGCAACCCGCGGCCACGCTGGCCCTGGCCGGGCCGGCCGACACCCTGCGCCAGCGGCCCGACGTGCGCGCTGCCGAGCGGCGCCTGGCCGCTGCCTGGGCCACGCTGGCGCAGGCCGATGCGGCGCTGCGGCCGTCGCTGCGGCTCAGTGGCTCGCTGGGCCTGAATGCGCTCACGCTGGGCGGCCTGGGCAGCGGCGCGGCAGTGGCCGGCGCGCTGCTGGCCGGCATCCGCATGCCGGTGTTCGACGGCGGTGCGCTGCGCGGCCAGCAGCGTGCCCAACAAGCCGTGGTGGACCAGGCCCAGGAAGCCTGGCGCGCCAGCGTGCTGGCGGCGCTCAGAGAGGTGGAAGACGCGCTGGTGGCGCTGTCCAATGACCAGACCCGGCGGCAGCGCCTGCAAGCCGCCGCCCAGGCCGCCACCAATGCCGCCACCCTGGCCGACCAGCGCTACCGCAGCGGGCTGGTCGATTTCCAGACCGTGCTCGACACCCAGCGCAGCCAGCTGGCCGCGCAGGACAACCTGGCCACCACCAGCGCCGACATCGCCGCCGACCATGTGCGCCTCTACAAGACCCTGGGCGGCGGCTGGGTGGCCGAACTGGCCGCCGCATCGACCGCCGCGCCGGCTGTCACACAGACTGTGACCCAGCCTGTGACCCAGCCTGTGACCCAGCCTGTGACCCGACCTGTCACCAAGCCTGTCACCCAGCCTGTCACCCAGGCTGTCATTCAGACCGCCACCCAGACCGCCACCCAGATTGCCACCCAGACTGCCACACCGTCCGGCACGCCATCCAGCACGCCGTCCAGCAGGCCACCCAGCACCCCATGACCAATGCCCCGCCCGACGATGCCACGCTGAACGCTCTGCTCGGCGACAGCGGCCCGCCCCAGTGGTACCGCAGGGCCTGGCCCTGGCTGCTGCTGGCACTGCTGCTGGCCGCAGGCGGCGGCTACTGGTGGTGGCAGGCACGCAACGCCGCCCGGGCAGCGCCGGTCTACAGCACCACGGCTGCGGTGCGCGGCGACCTGACGCTGGTCGTCACCGCCAACGGCACCATCCAGCCCACGCGCACCATCAACATCGGCAGCGAGCTGTCGGGCACGGTGCTGAAGGTCAACGTCGACGTCAACGACGTGATCAAGAAGGGCCAGGTGCTGGTGCAGCTGGACACCGCCAAGCTGCGCGACCAGATCAAGCGCTCGCAGGCAGCTGTGGCCTCGGCCGTGGCCAGGGTGGCCCAGAGCAAGGCGACGGTGGACCAGTCACGCGCCACGTTGGCCCGGCTGGACGCGGTGGCCGAACTGTCCGGCGGCAAGGTGCCGGCCAAGACCGAGCTGGACGTGGCCCGCGCCACGCTGGCGCGCGCGCAGGCCGACGACGGCGTGGCACGCGCTGCGGTGCAAGATGCGCAGGCGGCGCTGTCCACCGACCAGATCAACCTGTCGAAGGCGTCGATCGCCTCACCCGCCGATGGCGTGGTGCTGACGCGCAGCGTCGACCCGGGCAACGCGGTGGCCGCATCGCTGCAGGCGGTGACGCTGTTCACCGTGGCCGAAGACCTGAAGAAGCTGCGTGTCTGGGTGTATGTCGACGAAGCCGATGTCGGCGCGGTGCAGGTCGGGCAGGACGCCAGCTTCACCGTCAGTGCCTACGTCAGCCGCAGTTTCCCGGCGCGCATCACCCGCGTCGGCCAGGGCTCGACGATCACCGACAACGTGGTCACCTACCTCACCTACCTGGACGTGGACAACGCCGACTTGAGCCTGCGCCCGGGCATGACGGCCACCGCCAGCATCACCGCCAGGCAGCGCAAGGACGTGCTGCTGGTGCCCAACACCGCGCTGCGCTTCATGCCCACCGCCGCCGTGGACGCCGCCGCCAAGAAGGGCATGGGCATCAGCCTGATGCCGCGCATGCCGGGCGGCACACGCCGCCCGGCTGCCGCCACGGCCAGCACCGCGCAGGCCCGGCAGGTGTGGGTGCTGCAAGGCGTCGGCGCCGCCGCCAAGCCGGTGGCCGTGGCGGTGACACCGGGCATCAGCGACGGCCACCTGACCGAGATCACCGGCGGTGACCTGAAGGCCGGCATGCTGGTCATCACCGACCAGAAGCAAACCCCGAAATGACCGACGCGCCACCGCCACGGCCCGACATCCCCTCGGGGGATTCACCGGCGTATGTGCCGGGCGAGCAGCCATTGATCCGCTTGCAGGGCGTGACCAAGCGCTACGGCAGCGGCGCGGCCGAACTGATGGCGCTGAAGGGCATCGACCTGGAGGTTGCGGCCGGCGAGTTCGTCGCCATCATGGGGCCCAGCGGCTCGGGCAAATCAACGGCGATGAACATCCTGGGCTGCCTGGACACGCCCAGCGCCGGCCAGTACCTGTTCAAGGGTGCGCATGTGGAGGCGCTGTCGCGCGACCAGCGCGCGCGGCTGCGGCGGCGCTACCTGGGCTTCGTGTTCCAGGGCTTCAACCTGCTGGCGCGCACCTCGGCGCAAGAGAACGTGGAGCTGCCTCTGCTGTACCGCGGCGACAGCGCCGCCAAACGCCGCGTGGCCGCCACCCGGGCGCTGCAATCGGTGGGCCTGGGCGGCTGGGAGAAGCACATGCCGGCTGAATTGTCCGGTGGCCAGCAGCAGCGCGTGGCCATCGCGCGGGCCATCGTCACCGAGCCGGCCGTGGTGCTGGCCGACGAGCCCACCGGCAACTTGGACACCCAGCGCAGCCACGAGATCATGGGCCTGCTGCTGGCGCTGAATCGCGACAAGGGCATCACCGTGCTGATGGTCACGCATGAGCCCGACATGGCCGCCTATGCGCGGCGCATGGTGCATTTTGTCGATGGCCAGATTGCCAGGGACGTGGCCAACCAACACCCGGCGACCGGTGCACCGGCCAAGCTGGCGGCTGACGAATCCACATGAAAGCCCCCTGATGTTGTTCAGCGTCTTCATGCTGGCCCTGCGCTCGGTTCAGCGCAATGTGCTGCGCTCGTTTCTCACCATCCTGGGCATCGTCATCGGCGTCAGCGCGGTGGTCACCATGGTCACGCTGGGCAACGGTGCCCGGCAGGCCATCGAGACGCAGATCACCAGCCTGGGCACCAATTTGCTGATCGTCAGCCCGGGCCAGCGGGTGGGCGGCGGCGGCGGTGGTGGCGGCGTGCCGCAGTTCACCGAGGCCGACGCACAAGCCATCGCATCGCAGATCGGCGGCGTGGCGGCGGTGGCGCCGCAGGGCCGCGCCGGCGTCACCGTGGTCGGCAACGGCCGCAACTGGGTGACCAGCGTGACCGGCAGCACCAATGAATGGTTCGTCACCGGCAACTGGAAGCTGGCCGCAGGCAGGCTGTTCGACGACACCGAACAGCGCGCCGGGTCTGCGGTGTGCATCATCGGCGAGACCGTGCGGCGCGAGATCTATGGCGGCACCGTGGCGCTGACGGGCCTGGGCGAGTTGCTGCGCGTCAAGCAGTTTTCCTGCACCATCGTCGGCATCCTGGCCAGCAAGGGCCAAGGTGGCATGGGCGACCAGGACGACACGGTGGTGGTGCCGCAGCACACGCTGCAGCGCCGTGTCACCGGCACCACCCGGGTCAGCATGGTGTCGGTGTCGATGGAAGACGGCAGCGACAGCACGCGGCTGAAGGCCAGCCTGCGCGAACTGCTGCGTGAGCGGCGCCAGCTGACCGGCAGCGACGACGACAACTTCAACATCTTCGACACCCAGCAGCTGGCCGAGACCCTGTCGAACACCATGGGTGTGCTCACCGCACTGCTGGGCGCGGTGGCCGCCGTCAGCCTGCTGGTGGGTGGCATCGGCATCATGAACATCATGCTGGTCAGCGTGACCGAGCGCACCCGGGAGATCGGCCTGCGCCTGGCCGTGGGCGCGCTGGAGGGCGAGGTGTTGCTGCAGTTTCTGATCGAGGCGGTGGTGCTCAGCGCGCTGGGCGGGCTGATCGGCATCGTCCTCGCCACCGCCGCCTCTTACGGCGGCTCGATCCTGATGGCGGTGCCCTACAGCTTCGACCCGTCGATCAACGTGCTGGCGCTGCTGTTCTCGGCCGCCATCGGCGTGCTGTTCGGCTATTTTCCGGCGCGCCGCGCCGCGCGCATGGACCCGATCGAGGCGCTGCGGCACGAATAGCCCGCGCGCTGCACGGCACCGGTGTCGGCCGGTTTTCCCCGGCTATTCCGGCCATTGCCGGCCACCCCCCCGTGAAACGATGTCACAGCACATCTTCGGGGGCAATCGGTGTTCGGACTTTCTCGCAGTGGACTGCAGCCAGGCTGGATTGCCTGCGCACCGACCGGCACGGCATCGGCGTTTGCGCTGGTGCAACCCGGCGCCGACGGCAAGCCGGCTGTGCGCTGGACCGCCAGCGCGCCCTGGGGCCAGCCGGTGGCTGCGCTGCAGCGCCTGCGCCGCCAGCATGCGCTGCACCGCCACCGCTGCGTGGCCGTGCTGCAGCGCCACCAGTACCAGTGCATCACCATGGACGCGCCCGCCGCCGTGCCGCGCAGCGACTGGGCTGCCGCCGTGCGCTGGCAGCTCAAGGACACCGTCGATTTTCCGGTCGATAGCGCTGCCGTCGATGTGCTGGCCGTGCCCGAGGGCACCAGCTACCGCGCCCAGCCGCAGCTGATCGCGGTGGCTGCGGCCGCCGCCCAGGTGCGCCCGCTGGTGGAATGCGCGGTCGACGCCGGCGCGCCCTGGCAGGCCATCGACATCCCCGAGACCGCGCTGCGCAACCTCAGCGCCCTGGTCGAGCCTGCGGGCCGTGCCCAGGCCCTGCTGCACTGCCAGCGCGGCCATGCCACGCTGGTGGTCACCCATGGTGGCGAGCTGTTGTCGACCCGGCAGATGGAGTTGAACCTGCTGCTCGACGACGACGCCGACCCCGACCTGCGCAGCGCCGGCCATGAGCAGGCCGGCCTGGAACTGCAGCGCACGCTGGACGGCGTGGAGCGCGCCTTCGGCCAGGTGACGCTGGCAC
>JBBRJU010000098.1:0-7427 GCA_038218895.1 Burkholderiales bacterium | reverse complement strand
GCATGTACAGCCCCGGATGGTCGGCCAGTAACTGGCCAGCCATCGCCAGTTGCGCGGTGCTGCTGGTGGCGGCAAAACGGGGTGTCACCGCATAGGCATTGCGGCCGCGACCATGCCAGCGGCCGATCAAGGCGCGGCAGTCGGCTTCGGCGCCCGGCACGTCGTCGCGCAGGTTGTCGGGCGCGTGGCGGTCCATCAGCACCTTGCCGGCGATCATCTGCATGCCGCGCTGGCTGGCGGCGGCAAACAGCGCGTCCACGCTGGCCACATGCGCCGTGGGGAACACCACTGCCGCGGTGCTGCCGTGGGCCAGCAGCGCATCGGTGAACAGTTCGGCCGCCACCCGGGCCACGGCAGGGTCGGCATGGCGCGCCTCGGCAGGAAAGGTGTAGGTGTTCAGCCAGTCGAGCAGCTCGCTGCCCCAGCTGGCGATCACGTCGACTTGCGGGCAGTGCACATGGGTGTCGATGAAGCCGGGCAGCAGCAGGCGGCCGCTGTGGTCGATTTTCTGCCACTCGTCCCCGGGTGCGTCGGGCTGCACCGCAGCAATGCGGCCGCCGTCGCCGACCAGCAGCCAGTGGGCCGGGCGCCAGCGCACGTGCGCACTGTGCCGGTCCGACAAGCCAGGGTCGCCAGTGAAATCCAGCAGGTCCGCCAGGATCGCAAGTTTCATGCTTGCAGGTCCGGCAGCCCGCGCGCGACATCGCGCACCTGTTCGCGCAGCCAGCGCACTGCAGCCGATGCATGGGTCATGTCGTGCCAGAGCTGGTAGTAGGTGAGCGGTGGAAAGTCGACCGGGCAGCGCACGATGCGCACCGGCAGGCTGCCAATGTAGCGGGCGCAAAACTGCCGGCCGGTGGTCAGCACCAAGGGGGCGCGTGCCACCATCGCCGGTGCCAGCCCGAAGTGCGGGCTGCGCACCACGATGCGGCGCTGCAGCCCCTGGGCCTGCAGCAGCTCGTCGACCACGCCCACCCCGCCGGCATGCAGCGGCATGGGCGCAATGTGCGCGCAGGCCAGGTAGCGCTCCACCGTCCATTGGCGCGGGCTGCGCACCGCCTGGTGGTCCTTGGCCACCAGGCACACCAGTTCATCACTGACCAGGCGGCCCAGGTGCAGCTCGGCCGGCGGCGCCAGCCAGTTGCCGACGACCAGATCGACCTCGCCGCGCGCCAGCTGGCCGCGGTAGTCGTACTCGCGTGTCAGGGGCAGCAGGTCGAGCGTGACGCCTGGGGCCTGGGCGCTCACCCGGGCCACCAGCTCAGGCAGAAATAGCGGGTCGAGGTAGTCGCTGATGGCGATGCGAAAGACCTGCGTTGCCGCCTGCGGCGCAAAAGCCTGGGTGGCGGCCAGGCCGCCGAACAGCAACTGCGCGCCTTGCAGCACCTGGGCTGCAGCCGGCAGCAGCGACAGCGCCACCGCCGTGGGCGCCATGCCGGCGCCGGCGCGCACCAGCAGCGGGTCACCGATCAGGCCACGCAGGCGCTTGAGCTGGCCCGACACGGCGGGCTGGCTGGTGCACAGCCGCAAGGCGGCGCGCGAGACGCTGCGCTCGGTGATCACGGTGTGGAAGGCCCGGATGAGTGAGAGCTCGATCTTGTCGAAAGCAGCGCCGGACGTCATACCGTGGATCTTATAGAGGTTATTTGGTCAAATGGATAGCACACCCCGTGTGAGCAGCTATCTTGCGGGTATGTCCCAAGCTGCAGCCACCTCACCGCCGACCCGCCCCATCCGCTTCGTGCACCGTGGCGCTGTGGTCTCGGTCAGCGGCCTGCCATCGACCACCTCGGTGCTGCACTGGCTGCGTGAGCACGCCCGCTGCACCGGCACCAAGGAAGGCTGCAACGAAGGCGATTGCGGCGCCTGCACCGTGCTGGTGGGCAGCTTGCAGGCAGGCGGCCAGGTGGGCTGGAAGCCGGTGAACAGTTGCCTCCAGTTCCTGCCCACGCTGGACGGCCATGCGCTGCTGACGGTGGAAGACCTCGGCGGCCAGCATCCGGCGCAGCAGGCCCTGGTGGCCTGCCACGGCTCGCAGTGCGGCTTCTGCACGCCAGGCTTCGTGATGTCGCTGGTGGCCTGCCGGGCGCGCCATGCCGATGTGGCAGCCAACCTGCCCTGCCCGACCTCCCCGCCGTCCACACCATCGCGCCAGCAGATCGCCGACGACCTGTCAGGCAACCTGTGCCGCTGCACCGGCTACCGGCCGATCCTCGATGCCGGCGAGCGGATGTTCCAGCAACCGGCGCCGGCGCTGGGCCACCCGGCCACCGCCGCCGCGCTGCAAAGCCTGGCCGCCGATGCGCCGCTGCACTACGCCGCTGCCACGCCCTTCCACGCACCGCGCACGCTGGCCAGCCTGGCCGCACTGCGGGCCGCCAGGCCGCACGCCCGGCTGCTGGCCGGCAGCACCGACATCGGCCTGTGGGTGAACAAGCAGTTTCGGGAACTGGGCGAGGTGATCTACCTCGGCCAGGTGCAGGCACTCCAGGCCATCAGCGTGGCCGGCGGCGTGCTGCGCATCGGCGCCGGTGCGTCGCTGCAGGCGGCCTGGGCGGCGCTGTCCAGCCATTGGCCAGCCGCCCGGGAGATGGGCCTGCGCTTTGCGTCGCGGCCAGTCCGCGAGGCCGGCACCATGGGTGGCAACCTGGCCAACGGCTCGCCCATCGGCGACAGCGCGCCGGTGCTGATCGCACTCGGCGCGTGCATCGTGCTGCGGCACGGCGCACAGCAGCGCCGGATGCTGCTACAGGATTTTTACCTCGGCTACATGCAGAACCAGTTGCTGCCGGGCGAGTTTGTCGAGGCCGTCACCGTGCCGCTGCCGGGCGCCGATGAACTGCTGCGCATCGACAAGCTCAGCAAGCGCTACGACTGCGACATCTCCGGGCTGTCGGCGGGCCTCTGGATGCGGCTGCAGGGCGGGGTGGTGGTGGATGCACGCTTTGCCTTTGGCGGACTGGCCGGCATCGTCCAGCGCGCAGCCGGGGCCGAGGCAGCCGTGCGCGGCCAGCCCTGGACCAGCGCCACGGTGCAGGCCGCCATGGCTGCGCTGGACCATGATTTCACCCCGATGAGCGACCAGCGCGCCAGCGCCGGCTACCGGCAGCGGGCAGCACGCAACCTGCTGCAGCGGCTGTGGTTGGCCACGCGCGCCGATGCACCGCTGGCAGCGCACCAGCTCAGCGTCTGGCATGCAGCATGAACCAGGCCGTCGCATCCATCTTGATCAGCGATGTCGCCGAGCAAGCCAGGCTGGCACAGAGGCAAGGCACCGGCAGCAGCCGCCCGGATGGCGCCGCCATGCACCGCCCGGGCAGCGTGGGCATCAGCAGGCCGCATGAATCGGCCCACCTGCATGTAGCCGGCGCCGCGCCCTACATCGATGACCTGCCTGAACTGGCCGGCACCCTGCATGCCGCGCTGGGCCTGAGCCCGGTGGCCCACGGCAGGCTGCTGTCCATCGACCTGGCCGCGCTGCGCGCCCAGCCCGGCGTGGTGGCGGTGTACACCGCTGCCGACATCCCCGGCCCCAACGACTGCGGGCCGATCGTGCACGACGACCCGATCCTGGCCGACGGGCTGCTGCGCTATGCCGGCCAGCCGGTGTTTGCCATCATCGCCACCCACCGCGATGCTGCGCGCCGCGCCGCTGCCATGGCCCGGCAGGTGCTGCAGATCGACGCCCTGCCGCCGGTGCTGATCGCGCTGGAGGCGCACGCCCGCCAGCAGTACGTGGTGCCACCGATGCACCTGGCGCGTGGCGATGCCGCCACGGCGCTGGCCAGCGCACCGAAGCGCCTGCAGGGCAGCTTCAGCCTGGGCGGCCAGGAGCAGTTCTACCTGGAAGGCCAGATCAGCTATGCCATCCCGCAGGAAGACGGCGGCCTGCTGGTGCATTGCAGCACCCAGCACCCCAGCGAGATGCAGCAGGTGGTGGCCCACGCACTGGGCCTGGCCAGCCACCAGGTGCAGGTGCAGTGCCGGCGCATGGGCGGCGGCTTCGGCGGCAAGGAAAGCCAGAGCGCGCTGTTCGCCTGCGTGGCCGCGCTGGCTGCACGCCAGCTGCAGCGCCCGGTGAAGCTGCGGCCCGACCGTGACGACGACATGCTGATCACCGGCCGGCGCCACGGCTTCGAGTTTCAGTACGACGTGGGCTTCGACGCTGCCGGGCGGGTGCTGGGCGTCACGGTGGAGATGGTGGCCAACGCCGGCCATTCGGCCGACCTGAGCCCGCCGGTGATGACCCGCGCGCTGTGCCACTTCGACAACGCCTACTGGCTGCCGCACGTGGCCATGCACGGCTACTGCGCCAAGACCAACACCCAGAGCAACACCGCATTTCGCGGCTTCGGCGGGCCGCAGGGCGCGCTGGCGATCGAGGTCATCCTCGACAGCATCGCCCGCCAGCTGGGGCATGACCCGCTGGCCGTGCGCCAGGCCAACTTCTACGGCACCAGCAGCCACAACGTGACGCCTTACGAGCAGGTGGTGGACGACAACATCATCGACCCGCTGGTGGCGCAGCTGCCCCGGCGCTGCGAGTACGGTGCGCGCCGGCAAGCCATCGCCGCCTTCAATGCCGGCAGCCCGGTGCTCAAGCGCGGGCTGGCGCTCACGCCGGTGAAGTTCGGCATCTCGTTCAACGTGGCCCACTTCAACCAGGCCGGCGCGCTGGTGCATGTGTATGCCGACGGCTCGGTGCTGGTCAACCACGGCGGCACCGAAATGGGCCAGGGCCTGAACACCAAGGTGGCGCAGGTGGAGGCGCACGAGCTGGGCATCGGCTTTCACCGCGTGCGGGTGACGGCCACCGACACCCAGAAGGTGGCCAACACCTCGGCCACCGCCGCCAGCACCGGTGCCGACCTGAACGGCAAGGCCGCGCAAGATGCCGCCCGCCAGGTGCGCCAGCGGCTGGCCGCCCACTGGGCCGGCCAGATCGGGGTGGACGCCAGCACGGTGCGCTTTGCCGACGGCCAGGCCAGCAGCGGCGGCGTCGGCAGCGGCGGCCACCAGATCACCTTCGATGCCCTGGTAACCTGGGCGTACCAGGCCAGGGTGCAGCTGTGGAGCGACGGCTTCTATGCCACGCCGGGCCTGCACTGGAACCGCGAGACGCTCAAGGGCCGGCCGTTCTTCTACTTTGCCTACGGCGCTGCCTGTGCCGAGGTGCTGGTCGACACCCTGACCGGCGAGCACAAGCTGCTGCGCGCCGATGTGTTGCACGACGTCGGCCGCAGCCTGAACCCGGCCATCGACATCGGCCAGGTGGAAGGCGCCTTCATCCAGGGCATGGGCTGGCTGACGATGGAAGAGCTGCACTGGCACCCGCAGACCGGCCAGCTGCTGACCCACGCACCCAGCACTTACAAGATCCCCACCGCCAATGATTGCCCGGCCCACTTCGACGTGCAGTTGTACGCCGCCGAGGATGGCGACCACCAGGCGGCCGACACCATCCACCGCAGCAAGGCGGTGGGCGAGCCGCCACTGCTGCTGCCGTTCTCGGTGTTTTTGGCGATCCGCGATGCCATCAGCGCCACCGGCGGCCACCGGGTCGACCCGCCGCTGCGCGCCCCGGCCACGCCCGAGGCGGTGCTGGATGCGCTGGACGCCGTGCAAGCGCAGAGCAGCGCGGCGCGGCCGCCGGCTGAATGCGCGACCGGCTGAATGCCAGACCGGCTGAATGCGAGACCTTCTGAAAGCCACGGCCCGCGCCTGGCTGGCCGCCAGCCAGCCGGCGCTGCTGGGGCAGGTGCTGGAAGCCCGCGGGTCGGTGCCACGTGCGGCCGGCACCCGCATGCTGGTGGCCGCCGCCGCGGCGGCCGGCAGCATCGGCGGTGGCCACCTGGAACTGCAGGCCATCGCCCGTGCGCGCAGCCTGCTCGCCGGCGGCCTGCAGCAGCCGCAAGACCAGGCCATCGCGCTGGGCCCGACGCTGGGCCAGTGCTGCGGCGGCGCCCTGACGCTGCGCACGGCGCCGCTGGATGCCGCAGCGCTGGCGGCCTGGCCCGATGAACCGGCACTGTTCACGCTGCAGCTCTACGGCGCCGGCCATGTCGGCCGCGCCATCGTGCAGTTGCTGGCGCGCCTGCCTTGCGCTGTGCAGTGGATCGACGCGCGCGAGGCTGAATTTCCTGCCGAGGGCGATGCGCCGCACATCCAGCGCCTGTGTGTCGAGCCGGTCGAGGCCGAGGTGCGGCTGGCGCCGCCCGGCGCCTGCTACCTGGTGCTGACCCACAGCCATGACCTGGACCTGCGCATCACCGACGCCATCTTGCGCCGTGGTGACTTCGCCTACCTCGGGCTGATCGGCTCGGCGACCAAGCGGGCGCGGTTCCTGGCCCGCTTCCGCCAACGCGGCGTGCACGAAGCGGCGCTGGCACGGCTCACCTGCCCGATCGGCGTGCCGGGCATCCCTGGCAAGCAGCCCGAGCAGATCGCGGTGGCGGTGGCAGCGCAGCTGTTGCAGGTGGCTGCCCGCGCCCGGCTGGCATGATGGTCTGTGGGTGGGCGGCAAACCCACAGCAGCCCGCCGACAGACCCGCCGCAAGCCCACCGCAAACCAGCCGCAAGCCCGCCGCAAACCAGCCGACCATCAACGATGCAGCCACCCACTGGCGTGCCGCTGGCCGAAGCCCTGCGCTTCTGGCTGAAGCTGGGCTTCATCAGCTTCGGCGGGCCGGCCGGGCAGATCGCGATCATGCATGCCGAGCTGGTGCAGAGGCGGCGCTGGATCAGCGAGCAGCGCTTTTTGCATGCGCTGAACTACTGCATGCTGCTGCCCGGCCCCGAGGCGCAGCAACTGGCCACCTACCTGGGCTGGCTGATGCACCGCAGCCTGGGCGGCGTGCTGGCCGGGCTGCTGTTCGTGCTGCCGTCGCTCGCCATCCTGATCGGCTTGTCGTGGATCTACCTGCGCTTTGGCCAGCAGCCGCTGGTGGCCGGGGTGTTCCTGGGGCTCAAGCCTGCCGTCACGGCGCTGGTGCTGCATGCGGCCTGGCGCATCGGCCGCCGAACGCTGAAGAACCGCTGGCTGGGGGCAGTCGCCACCGCCGCTTTCATCGCCATCTTTGCGCTGGATGTGCCGTTCCCGGCCATCGTGCTGGCAGCTGCCGGCGTGGGCCTGCTGGGCGCGCGCTGGGCGCCGCAGGTGTTTGCGCCAGGCGGCGGCAGCCATGCCAGCAGCAACAGCGGCAGCAGCAGCAGCAGCCATGCGCCCGCGCTGATCGACGACCACACGCCCACCCCGGCGCATGCCCGCTTCTCGCGCGGTGGCCTGGTGCGGGTGCTGGCCATCGGCCTGGGCTTGTGGGCCGGCGGCATGGCGCTGCTGGTGGTGGCGCAAGGCTGGCAAGGCACCCTGGCCAGCATGGCCTGGTTCTTCACCAAGGCGGCGCTGCTCACCTTTGGCGGTGCTTACG
>JBBRJU010000097.1:0-7464 GCA_038218895.1 Burkholderiales bacterium | reverse complement strand
GCCAGCGTGATCACGCTGGAGGCCTGCAGTTGCTCGGTGGTGGGGCGGCGCACGCTGGAGCGCTTCATCGCCGAGCGGCCAGGATTTGCGTTCGAGCTGCTGGCCAAGGTGATCCGCCGCGCCCGGTCAGCCACCCACAGTACCCGGCAGCTGGCGCTCAATGATGTCTATGGCCGCCTGCGCGCACTGCTGCAGGGTGTGGCCCAGCCGCAGCCCGATGGCACGCAGCGGGTGGTCGACCGCCTCACCCACCAGGAGATGGCCAACCGGCTGGGCTGCTCCCGCGAAATGGTGAGCCGCTTGATGAAGGACCTGGAGCGCGGCGGTTACCTGCAGGTGCAGAACCGACAATTCGTGCTGGTCAAGCCACTGCCACAGCGCTGGTAGGTCCGCCACAGCGGGCGCCCACCCGCACCTCTGGCGGCAAGCCGGTCATGCCGTCGGCGGGCCGAAGCGCCGGTCAGGCTTGTCGGCGCTGGCGTACACCGGCGCCAGCCGCGGCAGGCGGCCCTGGATGTCCTTGATGCGGCTGTCGCCCGACGGGTGGGTGCTCAGAAACTGCGGCGGCGCACCCTTGTTGGCCGCCAGCATCTTCTGCCACAGGCTGACGCCGGCCTCGGGCCGGTAGCCGGCCTTGGCCGACAGCACCAGGCCCAGCGCGTCGGCCTCGCTTTCGTCGCTGCGCGAGAACCGGAGCTCCAGCAGCTGCCCACCCATGTTGGCCAGCGTGGTGCCGGCGCCGCCCAGGCCGAACAAGGCTGCCCCCAGCTCGATGACGCCCCGCGTGAGCATGGTCTTGCCCATGCGTTCGCGGGCATGTTCCAGCAGCGCATGCGCCACCTCGTGGCCCATGATGGTGGCCACCTCGTCGTCATCGAGCTTCAGCTTGGCCAGGATGCCGTAATAAAAGGCGATCTTGCCGCCGGGCATGCAGAAGGCATTGATCTGCTGGTCGCCAATCAGGTTGACGTCCCAGCGCCACTGCTGCGACCGGGGGTTGCAGCCGGCGGTGAACGGGATGATGCGCTTGGCGATGTAACGCAGGCGCTGCAGCTGGGCATTGTCTGCAGGCGCCAGCGCGCGCTGCTCGCCGGCTTGCTGCAGCATCTGCCGGTACTGCAGGCTGGCAGCCTGCTCGATCTGATCGGCCGGCACCGCCTTGGCGAAGCTGGAGCGCTTGCATTCGACATCGGCCTGCGCTGCCACTGGGCCACTCAGGCCCAGCGCCGCCAGGGCGCCACCGCCGATCAGTGCACCACCCAGCCGGCGCCGCGCATGCAGCGCACAACGGCAGGTGCTGGCATGGGCCAGCGCTGGCAAGGCGACCTGGGCGTCGGTGCTGAAGGCTGAATCGGGCAATGACTGCATGGTATTGGGCATCTGGGGCGCGCCGGGCGGCTTGCAAGGGCCATGGTGCCCGGCCGGGCGCCGGCACCCCGTGAAGAATTGTCAATCATCGACCGGCGCACCGGGCACCACCTCCAGCCGGCGCACCGCCGCGCGCATCCACCACAGCATGCCCAGGGCCGGCAGCGCCACCACGGTGGAGACGATGAAGAAGGCCGGCCAGCCGATGGATTCAGCCAGCACACCAGCCAAGGGCCCCACCCACACCCGGCCCACCGACGCAAATGCGCTGAGCATCGCGAACTGGGTGGCGGTGAAGCGCTGCTGCGTCAAGCTCATCAGGAAGGCCAGGAACGCTGCCGTGCCCATGCCGCCCGACAGGTTCTCGAAGGCGATCACCATCAGCAGGCCGCCGTCGACCACGGTGGGCTGGGCCAGCGCGACGAAGCCGGCATCGAACGCCGGAATGGTGAGCCCCGGCAGGCTACCCTTGCCATGGGTGGCCAGCCACCAGAAACCCAGGTTGCTGGCGGCCTGCAGCACGCCGAACAGCAGCAGTGCGCGCCACAGGCCCAGGCGCAGCATCAGCAGCCCGCCCAGCAGCGCACCGCCCAGCGTGAGCCACAGGCCAATGATCTTGTTGACGACGCCCACCTCCGCCGAGCTGAAGGCCATGGTCTTCAGCAGGAAGGGTGTCATCAGCGCGCCGGCAAACGCATCCCCCAGCTTGTACAGCACGATGAACAGCAGGAACGCCGCCGCGCCCGGCTGCGCAAAATAGCTGCCCAGGCCGTTGAGCAGGGTGCCGAAGCGGGCGCGCCGTGCCGCCCAGGCCGCCAGCGGCAGCGTGAAGCCGATGCCCATCAGCAGCGCCAGCAGGTCGATCCAGCGGGCCTGCAGCGTAGCGCTGAGCGTGCCACCGGCCAGCCACGGGCCCAGCAGCGCCTTGGCCAGCGGTGTGAAGGCATGCAGGGTGGCCAGGTAGCCCACCACCACCGCAGCCACCACCGCAGCAAAGCCCAGCAGGTCGTTGCGGGCACTGCTGCGCGGCAGGGCCGGCCCGCCACTGTCGTCCAAGGGCGCCAGCCGCGGCAGCGCCAGGGCCGACAGCACCGCCGCGCCCACCATCAGCCAGGCCATCAGCTGGTAGACCTGGGGCCAGCTCCAACCGCTGCCCTGGGTGGCATCGGTCCAGATCAGCGCCACGCCGCCCGACAGGATCATCGCCAGCCGGTAGCCCAGCACATTCAGCGACGCGCCCAGGCCGCGCTCGGTGGGCGCCAGCAGGTCGGTGCGGTAGGCGTCGATCACCACGTCCTGTGAGGCCGAGATGAAGGCCACCGCCACCGCCAGCAGCGCAAACGCCTGCAGCGCGCCGGTGGGCGAGGTGGCCGACAGCGCCCACAGCGCCAGCGCCAGCGCCAGCTGGGTCAGCACCAGCCAACCGCGGCGCCGGCCCAATGCGGGCCACAGCTCGAAGCGGTCCATCAGCGGCGCCCACAGAAACTTGAAGGTATAGGGCAGCCCCACCAGGCTCAAGAAGCCGATGGTGGCGATGTCCACACCCTCGACGCTCAGCCAGGCCTGCAGCGCCTGGCCGGTGAGCGCCAGTGGCAGCCCGCTGGCAAAACCCAGCACCACCACCACCAGCATGCGGAGAGCCGTGCCGGGCGCGCGGTTGGTGAGATGGGCAGCTGGCATGCACCGCATTCTAGGAAGCGGCTCTGCGCGGGTCGCTGTGTGGCACCATGCGCAATGGCGCACCGATGGTGCGCCGCGCGATCGCACAACCCATCGCTCCTACAACTAGAAAGGCCGGACCATGTCCAATTCCATCGCCGCCCACAAGCACCGCACCCGCCTGCACATCCTGCGTGACCGGGTCCAGCACGCCCTGCGTGACGCCAAGCACGGCAAGGCCGGCGCTGCCGAACGTGTGGTGGCCCACCAGGCGGCACGTGCGGCCTACCGGGCCGCCAATCCGCCGGCCAAGCCGCGCGGCTGACCTGCTGCGGCGCTGCGGACAAGCCCCCGCACCTGCGCCCCAGCCCTGCGGCAGCCCATCCAACAGATGGGCCGGCCTGTCCAGCTGCTTGGCAAGCCAGGCGGCGGATTTTTTCCTGCCCGCGCCGCATGGCAGCGCTGCCATGCCACGGTCACGGTCTGTGGCTGGCGCAGCACGCAGGTCGGGGCGCATGGGAGGCTGACCTTTCAGCGCGCGGCCCAGACTTTGACGGAGCTTGCAGGGCCGGCTGCCAATGCCTGACCACCATTGCAAACTTGCAGAACCACAGGCCGTGCCACCGGGCAGGCCCCGCCCGGAGACCCGCATGGCTGAACTGGACTGGAGCGACCTGCGCTACGCGCTGGCGGTGGGCAGCACCGGCGGGCTGGCAGCGGCGGCACGCCAACTGGGGGTGAACCACACCACCGTGCTGCGCCGGCTCGACGCGCTCGAGGCGCGCCTGGGCGCGCGGCTGTTCGAGCGCGCGCGGCACGGCTACCAGCCCACCGAGGCTGGCGCGCTGGTGCTCGACCAGGCCCGCCGCATGGCCGACCAGGCCGAGGAGATCGAACGCCAGGTGGCCGGCCGTGACCGCGAGCTCACCGGCCTGCTGCGGGTGACCACCGCCTTCGTGGTGATGGAGCACCTGTTGCCGCAGCCGCTGGCCGATTTCGCCCGCGCTTTCCCGGGCATTGAGGTCGAGGGGGTGGAAAACGCCTTCCTGGTCGACCTGAGCCGCCGCCATGCCGATGAATCGGCCGGCTGGTCGCGGCGCGAGGCCGATGTGGCGCTGCGTCTGAGCACCCAGGTGGCAGACCACCTGGTGGGCCGGCCCCTGGGCGACACCCATTGCCGGGTGTACGCCCGGCGCGGTGCGCCCGGCCTGCCGCAGAGCGTGCAGCCGATGGCCACGCTGCTGCGCGATGCGCCCTGGGTCGCTTTCGAGCGTGACAGCCAGGCCCGCGTCTACGACCAGTGGATGCGCAAGCACCTGGCCAGTGCCAATGTGCGGCTGCGGGTCGACATCTTCAACGCGGTGGCCGCAGTGCTGCGCACCGGGCTGGCGGTGGGCATCCTGCCCACCTTCATGGCCGGTCGCCACCCCGAGCTGGTGGCGGTGTCCGACCCCATCGCCGAGCTGTGCGTGCCGGTGTGGATGCTGACCCACCCCGACCTGCGCCAGACCGCCCGGGTGCGCGCCTTCATGCAGCATGTGGGCGACGCGGTGGCCGCACGGCTGACCGAGCCCGACCCGGGCTGAGTGCCGCTCCTGGGTATCTCTTTTCGAGATAGCCCGGCCGCGATCGATTGCACTTCACCCGCAGCGGGTACGCGCTCTATCGTGCAGGGCTTGCACCGCGTGCGCTGTCACGCGGCCCTGGGACCCCGCCTGGAGATCGTCGTGACCCACCGTTTGAACACCCTGGCCGCTGCGGCCGCCGCCGTCGCCGTCGTGATCACCCTGCCCGCGCAGGCCCAGAAGGGCGCCCTGCAGAAGCTCGGCAAGGGCGAGGGCCAGGTCGACATCGTCGCCTGGGCCGGTTACGTCGAACGCGGCGCCACCGACAAGAACTTCGACTGGGTGACCGACTTCGAGAAGAAGACCGGCTGCAAGGTCAACGTGAAGACCGCCGGCACCAGCGACGAGATGGTGGCGCTGATGAACGAGGGTGGCTTCGACCTGGTCACCGCCTCGGGCGACGCCAGCACCCGGCTGATCCGCGGCAAGAAGCTGCAGCCGATCAACGTCGGCCTGATCCCCAGCTACAAGAACATCGACCCGCGCCTGCAGAAGGCGCCCTGGCACTTCGAGGGCAACACCCACTACGGCGTGCCCTACCAGTGGGGCTGGAACGTGTTGATGTACAACACCAAGGTCTTCGGCGACAAGCCGCCCACCAGCTGGAGCGTGGTGTTCGAGGAGACCACACTGCCCGACGGCAAGACCAACAAGGGCCGCATCCAGGCCTTCGACGGGCCGATCTACATCGCCGATGCAGCGCTGTACCTGATGAAGAAGAACCCCGGCCTGGGCATCAAGGACCCCTACGAGCTGAACGAGACCCAGTACAAGGCCGCGCTCGAGTTGCTGCGCGGCCAGCGCAAGCTGGTGGGCAAGTACTGGCATGACGCCTTCGTGCAGATCGACGACTTCACCAACGAAGGCGTGGTGGCCAGCGGCAGCTGGCAGTTCCAGGCCAACATCCTGGGCTCGAAGAAGCAGCCGATTGCCACCGTGGTCCCGGTCGAAGGCGCCACCGGCTGGGCCGACAGCACCATGCTGCATGCCGATGCCAAGCACCCGAACTGCGCCTACATGTGGCTGGAGCATTCGCTGAACCCGAAGCTGCAGGGTGACCTGTCGGCCTGGTTCGGCTCGGTGCCATCGGTGCCTGCTGCCTGCAAGGGCAACAAGCTGCTGGGCGATGATGGCTGCGCCCGCCAGGGCTACAACAGCTTCGACAAGATCTCGTTCTGGCGCACCCCCATCAGCCAATGTGCGACGCAGAACAATGCCTGCGTGCCGTACCACAAGTGGGTGTCCGACTACATCGCCGTGCTCGGCGGCCGCTGAGCCCGGGCGCCTCATGACGGCAGCCGTCGAGCTCGAGGACGTGGCCTGCGTCTTCGGCAGCGGTGCCACGGCCGTGCGGGCCGTGGACCGGGTGAACCTGGTGATCGAGCCGGGCGAGTTCTTCACCCTGCTCGGGCCCTCGGGCTCGGGCAAGACCACCTGCCTGCGCATGATCGGTGGCTTCACGCTGCCCACCGCCGGCCGGGTGCTGATCGGCGGCGAGGACATGAGCCTGCAGCCACCTTATGCGCGGCCGGTGAACACCGTGTTCCAGGACTACGCGCTGTTTCCGCACATGAGCGTGCGCGACAACGTGGCTTACCCGCTGATGGTGCGCAAGCAGCCCCGCGCCGAGCGGGCTGGCCGCGCCGACGAGCTGCTGGCCCTGGTCGCGCTGGCCGGCGTCGGCGACCGCCGGCCGGCGCAGCTGTCGGGTGGCCAGCGCCAGCGGGTGGCGCTGGCGCGGGCGCTGATCAGCCAGCCGCGGGTGCTGCTGCTCGACGAGCCGCTGGGCGCGCTGGACCTGAAGCTGCGCGAGCAGATGCAGACCGAGCTGAAGGCGCTGCAGCGCCGACTGGGCATCACCTTCCTGTTCATCACCCACGACCAGCATGAGGCGCTGTCGATGAGCGACCGCATCGGCGTGTTCAACCAGGGCCGGCTGGAACAGGTGGGCACGCCGCAGCAGGTGTACAACGCGCCGGCCACGCGCTTCGTGGCGCAGTTCGTCGGCGCGGCCAACCTGCTAGACGGCGCTGCGGCACTGCGCCTGACCGGCCTGCCCAGTGCGCTGCTGCGGCCCGAACGCATCCGCACCGGCCCGACCGACGGCGCGCGCGCCAGCGGGCTGGTGCAGGAGGTGCAGTACTTCGGCGCCTTCACCCGGCTGAAGGTGCAGGCCGGCGACGCATTGCTGCAGGCCGACCTGCCCGAACTGGGCGGCAGCAGCAGCCTGGCCACCGTGCCGGGCGACCAGGTGCACCTGCACTGGGACGCCCAGGCCGTGCATGCGCTGGGCGGAGCGCCCCCGTGACCAGCCTGACAGGCGCCAGCACGCCGGCCGCCGCCCCGCCGGCCGGCTGGCAGCGCCGGCTGTCTGACCTGCTGTACACCCGCCGCGGCCTGCTGCTGCTGGCCTTGCTGGGCCCGCCGCTGCTGTGGTTCGGCGTGATCTACCTGGGGTCGCTGTTCGCCCTGCTGGCCAATGCCTTCTTCGGCCTGGACGATTTCACCGGCCAGGTGGTGCGCGAGTTCACGCTGAAGAACTTCATCGCACTGGCCGAGCCGTCCAACCTGGACGTGATGCAGCGCTCGATCACCATGGCGCTGCTGGTCACCCTCGCCTGCGTGGTGCTGGGCTTTCCGCTGGCCTACTACATGGCGCGCCATGCCCGCGGCACGCAGAAGGCAGCGCTCTACATCGCGGTGATGCTGCCGCTGTGGAGCAGCTACCTGGTGCGGCTGTACGCCTGGAAGCTGCTGCTGGCCAAGGAGGGCGCGATCTCCTGGCTGGCGCAGCACACCCACAGCGTGTGGC
>JBBRJU010000096.1:0-7466 GCA_038218895.1 Burkholderiales bacterium | reverse complement strand
CGATGGCCTGAGCGTGGAAGACGGCCTGGCCGCCACCCTGGGCCTGAAGCTGGGCGACACGCTGCGCTTCGACATTGCCGGCATCCAGCGCGAGGGCCGCGTCACCAGCCTGCGCAAGGTCGACTGGGGGTCGCTGCGGGTGAACTTTTTCGTGATGTTCCCGGTGGCGCGCATGGACGACGTGCCGCTGTCCTACATCAGCGCCTTCCGCGCGCCCGATGCGCAGCCGGGCTTCGACCGGGCGCTGGCGCGGCAGTTTCCCAACCTGACCAATGTGGACTTGTCGGCCAGCCTGGCCCAGGTGCAGAAGGTGCTGGACCAGGTGATTCGCGCGGTGGAATTCCTGTTCGGCTTCACCCTGGCCGCAGGCCTGGTGGTGCTGTTTGCTGCAGTCAGCGCCACCCGTGACAGCCGCGCCCGGGAGTACGCGGTGATGCGTGCGGTGGGCGCCGGCAGCCGCCTGCTGCGCCAGGTGCAGCGCGCTGAGCTGCTGGGCGTGGGCGCGCTGGCCGGCGTGCTGGCTGCGGTGGCTGCGCTGGTGGTGGGCGGTGTGCTGGCCCGCCAGGTGTTCGAGTTCAGCTGGTCGCCATCACCCTGGGTGCCGCTGTTCGGTGCCGGGGCTGGCGCGCTGCTGGCGCTGGCCGCTGGCTGGTGGGGCCTGCGCGACGTGCTGCGCCGGCCGGTGATGGACACCTTGCGCCGGGCGGTCGATTGATGCCGGCAGCCGCCCCGGGCAGGGTCAGAACGATTCCCAGTCGTCGTTGGACGGTGGCGCCACCGGGCGCGAGGTCTCCCGCGCCTGGGTGATGGCGGCTCGGGCTGCGTCGGGCGGGCGGGCCGGCGCTGCGGCGGGCCGTGCCGCCAGCTTGGGCGGCTTTGCAGCGGCCACCGGTGCCGGCGACTGCGCAGCCACGGGTTTGAACGGCGGCACGGCCGCCTGCGGCGCCGATACCGGCATCGCAGTACCGGCCTGTGGATCGGCTTGCGCCGCGCCGCTGCCCGCCAGGCGGAACACCTGCATCGACTGTGTCAGCCGCTGGGCCTGGTCCTTCAGGCTCTCGGCCGCAGCGGCGCTTTCTTCCACCAGGGCCGCGTTCTGCTGGGTCATCTGGTCGAGGTTGGCCACCGCGCCGTTGACCTGGCTGATGCCCTGGCTCTGCTCGGCGGCGGCAGCGGTGATCTCGCCGATCACGTCGGTCACACGCTGCACGCTGGCGACGATCTCGCCCATGGTGCTGCCGGCGTCCTGCACCAGGCGCGCGCCGGTCTCCACCTTCTCGACGCTGGCGCCGATCAGGGTCTTGATCTCGCGCGCCGCCTCGGCGCTGCGCTGGGCCAGGCTGCGCACTTCGCTGGCCACCACGGCAAAGCCGCGGCCCTGCTCGCCGGCCCGGGCGGCTTCCACCGCCGCGTTCAGCGCCAGGATGTTGGTCTGGAACGCGATGCCGTCGATGGTGCCGATGATGTCGGCGATGCGCTTGGACGAGGCATTGATCGCGTCCATGGTGCGCACCACCTGGCTGACGACCTCGCCACCGCGCTGGGCCACGGTCTGGGCGCTGGCAGCGAGCTGGTTGGCCTGGGCAGCGGCGTCGGCGCTCTGGCGCACATTGGCGGTGAGCTGTTGCAGGCTGCTGGCGGTCTGCTGCAGGTTGCTGGCGGTCTCTTCGGTGCGGTGGCTCAGGTCGACATTGCCGCTGGCCACCTCGGTGCTGGCCACCTGGATCGATTCGGCCGACTGCCGCACCTGGCCGACGATGCCGCGCAGCGCATCGCGCATGGCGGCCAGGGCGCGCTGCACCGCACCGATCTCGTCGGCGCGGCTGGTGTCGATGTCCACGCTCAGGTCGCCATCTCCGATGCGCCCGGCCACATCCACCAGCCGGTCCATCGGGCGGCAGATGGCGCGCACCGTCAGCACCGTCGACACCAGCAGCGTCAGCGCGATCAGGCCCATGACAGCCAGCACGGCCCACATGCTTTGCAGGCGCTCGCTGCCCGACTGGGCCCGCACGGCGGCTGCGTGCTCGCGCTGCAGATCCACATAGGCCTGCTGGGCGGCCAGATAGACGGTGACGGCCGGTTGCACCTTGTCGGTCAGCAGGGCCTTGGCGGCGGCAGCATCAGCGCCCGATTTGGCCTGGATGGCCGCGTCGCGCATGGCGATGTAAGTCTTGCGCGCCTCGGCGATGCGGTCGAGCGCCACACGCTCGTTCGGGGCGGCGGCGGCCGCATCCACCCGTTTCTGGATCTCGCTGATGCGGGCCGATGCCTCGGCGATTTCGGGCTTCATCGCGGCGTCCAGCGCCGGGTCGTTGCCGATCAGGCTGGCCACCACCCGCACCACGTTGGATTGGGTGAGCCCGCGCCAGGCTGCGGCGTCGAAGAGCTTGCGCTCGCTGACCAGCAGCTGATCGGCGGCCGCGTTGATCTGCGCGCTGGTGCGGACCGCGACGCTGGTGCCGACGATCAGCAGCACGCCGGTGATCGCCAGCGTGGGCAGCCACAGCCGGGTTGAAATATTCAGACGCATGGTGTTTGAAGCTCCGGTCAATGCGCATGGCAGCATGTGGCGGGCGCCTTGCGCCAGTGCCACAAGCGCTGGGGTTCAGGCTTCCAGGCTGTCCATCAGGCCCATGTCGCTGCTGCCCATCAGGGCTTCGATGTCCATCAGGATCAGCATGCGGTCGGCCACGCTGCCGATGCCGGTGATGAAGCCCGCGTCGATGCTGGCGTTGAGCTGCGGCGCCGGGCGGATGGCATCGCCGGAGAGCGCCAGCACGTCGGAGACCGAGTCGACCACGGCGCCCACCACCCGGCCGCGCACGTTGAGCACGATCACCACGGTGAAGTGGTTGTACTCGGCGCTGTCGCAGCCCAGCTTCAGGCGCAGGTCGACGATCGGCACGATCACGCCGCGCAGGTTGACCACGCCCTTCAGAAACGCCGGGGCGTTGGCGATGCGGGTGGGTTGCTCATAGGAGCGGATCTCCTGCACGCGCAGGATGTCGATGCCGTATTCCTCGGCACCGAGGCGGAAGGTGAGGTACTCGCCGTGCGCGGCCTGGCTGGCAGTGCTGCGGCTGCCGGTGGCCTGGATCGCCCGGTTGGTCTCGTGGCGCGCCACCTGGGCGGCGTCGGTGATCATGTCCATGGTGGTGCGGGCTCCGGTGGGGCTGGGATGGGGCGGCGGGTTGCCGTCAATGGGATATCGGACATCCGCAGCGTGGCTTGAGCGGATGCCGACAGGTCATGCGTCGATGCGGAAACGGGCCACGGCGTCACTGAGGGTGCGCGCCTGCGCGCTCAATTGCTCGGCGGCGCTGGCGCTCTGTTCGACCAGCGCGGCGTTCTGCTGGGTCATGTCGTCCAGGTTGCCCATGGCCACGCTGACCTGGCCGATGCCGCCGCTCTGCTCGGTGGCAGCGGTGGAGATCTCGCCGATCACGCTGGTCACGCGTTCAACGCTGGCCACGATTTCATCCATCGTCGCCCCGGCGGCCTGCACCAGCCGGGTGCCAGCCTCGACCTTGTCCACGCTGTCGCCGATCAGTGCCTTGATCTCGCGCGCGGCGGCGGCGCTGCGCTGCGCCAGGCTGCGCACCTCGCTGGCCACCACCGCAAAACCACGGCCCTGCTCGCCGGCACGCGCGGCTTCCACCGCAGCGTTCAACGCCAGGATATTGGTCTGGAAAGCGATGCCGTCGATGGTGCCGATGATGTCGCCGATGCGCCGCGACGCGCTGTTGATCTCGGCCATGGTGCTGACCACCTGGCCCACCACATCGCCACCACGGCGCGCCACGCCGGCCGCCGTGGTTGCCAGGCTGCTGGCCTGGCTCGCGGCGTCGGCCGTCTGGCGCACCGCGCCGTGCAGCTGCACCAGCGACGATGAGGCCTGCTGCAGGCTGCCGGCGGTCTGCTCGGTGCGGCCCGACAAATCCTGGTTGCCGCTGGCGATCTCGGCCGACGCGCCGGCGATGTGCCGCGCCACCTGCTGCACCGTCTGCATCGATTGCCGCAGCTGTTGCGTCATCTGGCCCAGCGCCCGCTGCAGGTCGCCGATCTCGTCGGGCCGTTCGGTCGCCACGGTGGCGGCCAGGTCGCCCTGGGCCACGGCTTGCGCCACGCCCTTGGCCTGGCGCACTGCGGCCATCACCCGCCGCAGCATCAGCGCACACAGCACCAGGGTGATGCCAGTGGCCAGCAGGCTGGCCGCCATCAGCGCCAGCGTCTGGCGCCGGGCCTGCCGGGTGGCCGCTGCGGCGGCCGCCCGGGCCGCCGCGTCCATGCCGGTGACGATGGCGGCCATCGCCGCGCTGGCCTGCTGGAAGCTGGCGTCGGCATTCTGCATCGCCGCCACGCCGGTGTTGGGGTCGACCGATGCCATGTCCACCGCGTTGTCGGCCTGCTTGCCGTAGGCCGCCAGCGCCTGGCTTGCTTGCGCGATCTGTGCCGGCAGCAAGCTGCCATGGCCGGCCGATGCGGACAAACTTCCCGCCGCCCGCACGATGCTCTCGACCTGGCTCTGCAGGTCCTTGCGCAAGGCAGCAACTGCAGGCTCGTCCAGCGAGGTCATCAGAGCCAGGCTGCGGTACACGCTGGCATGCAGCAGGCCCATCTGCTCCTTGACCTGGTCGATGGTGCGCAGCGCCTGCAGGTCGGCATCGAAGGCGTTGGCGGTGGCACTTGCCGCGCGCGCGCCCAGCACCGCGTTGACCGCCCCACCCGACAAGGCGATCAGCCCGGTCAGCAGTGGCGCCAGCAGCAGTTTGGTTCCGAGTTTCATGCGTGTACTCCCGCGCCGCTGGCAACCGGGGCGCGCCGGGTCACTTGTAGATGCCGCCGCACACCACGGCGTCTTCGAGCTTTTCGCAATACATCTGCTTGGGCTCGATCTTTTTGCTCACCGGGTTGGTGAACTTGTAGTCCTGCCAGAACGTGCCTTTGCTCTGCGCCAGGTCGACCCGCTCCCTGACGAAGGCCTTGCCGTCCACGTCCTTCAGGTCGATCAGGTTCTTGCCGACCATCTTGCCGTTGGCACCGTGGGCGCGCACCGTGCCATCCAGGCCGTAGACCACCAGGTACAGGTCGCGGTCGATGAACTGGCCTTCCTTGTTGCTGACCTCGGCATAGCCCTTGTCCTTGCCGTTGGCCTTGATGAAGGTGATGCCCTTCTTGACAGTTGCCACCGCGTCGTCCTTGGTGGCATTGCCTTCCTTGGCCACGGCGGGCGCGCCGGCGCCGGCAAGCAACAGGCCGGCGGACAGGGCGGTGGCGAGGATCAGTCGGTGGTGCATCGGGTACTCCTGGGGGTGTGGACAAGGGGAGGGAGGGTGCCGGCACTGCCGGCAGCGTGGGGAGCGGATTCGGGAACGGGTGGGGCAGCGCTCGTGGAAGCCGGCCGGCCCGGCGGGGCCTGGATGGCGCCAGCGCTCAGAACGATTCCCAGTCGCCAGCGGCGGCCGTGGCCTCGGCTACCGGGGCCGGTGCGGCCGGCTTGGCGGCTGCGGCGCGCGCAGGTGCCGGCTTATGGCCGGGCACCGATCCGGGCATGGCCGCAGGCATGGCTGCGGGCATCCACGCGGGTTTGGGCGCGGGCTTGGGCGC
Organism: Burkholderiales bacterium; assembly: GCA_038218895.1. Classification (GTDB taxonomy): domain Bacteria; phylum Pseudomonadota; class Gammaproteobacteria; order Burkholderiales; family Burkholderiaceae_C; genus Pseudaquabacterium. Next base: position 1,856 of record JBBRJU010000096.1, on the reverse strand, counting down.
AGGCTTGGGCGCGGCACGGCGCGGCGGCGCCACCCTGGCAACCTGTGGCGCCCTGCTGGCTGTGGCAGCATTGGCACTGGCACTGTCGGCACCCCGCTGGTCGCCCAGCTGGAAGGTGCCCACCACAGCTGCCAGGCGCTGGGCCTGGTCCTTCAGGCTTTCGGCGGCGGCGGCGCTTTCTTCCACCAAGGCCGCGTTTTGCTGCGTCATCTGGTCCAGGCTGGTCACGGCATGGCCGACCTGGCCGATGCCCTGGCTCTGCTCGCTGGACGCAGCGGTGATCTCGCCGATCACATCCGTCACCCGCTGCACGCTGGCCACGATCTCGCCCATGGTGCTGCCGGCGTCCTGCACCAGCCGGGAACCGGTCTCGACCTTGTCCACGCTGGTGCCGATCAGCACCTTGATCTCGCGCGCCGCCTCGGCACTGCGCCGGGCCAGGCTGCGCACTTCAGAGGCCACCACGGCAAAGCCGCGGCCCTGTTCACCGGCACGGGCCGCTTCCACCGCCGCGTTGAGCGCCAGGATGTTGGTCTGGAAGGCAATGCCGTCGATGGTGCCGATGATGTCGGCGATGCGCTTGGACGATTGGTTGATCTCGTCCATGGTCTGCACCACCTGGCTGACCACATCGCCACCGCGCCGTGCCACCGACGAGGCCGACGCCGCCAGCTGGTTGGCCTGGGCGGCGGCATCGGCGCTCTGGCGCACGCTGCTGGTCAGCTGGGCCACCGAACCGGCGGTCTGCTGCAGGTGGCTGGCCGCCTGCTCGGTGCGCTGGCTCAGGTCGAGGTTGCCGGCGGCGATCTCGGCGCTGGCCGTGTGGATGCTGTCGCTGGCGGTGCGCACCTGACCGATGGCGGTCGACAGCGCACTGGCCATGCGGCCCAGCGCCCGCATCAGGTCGCCGAACTCGTCTTCACGGGTGCTGGCGGTACGCTGGTCGATGCGGCCGGCGGCGATGGCGTCGGCCAGGGCAATGGCGTCGCGCACCGGGCTGCGCATGGCGCGCACCAGCGCGGCAGTGCCGAACAGTGCGGCGGCGATCACCAGCGCGACCAGGCCGGCTGCCGCCATCAGCGTGTCGCGGCGGGTGGCAGACAGCTGCGTGCGGGTGGTCTGCGCTGCCTGCTCCTGCAGCATGACGAAGTCGCGCAGGGCCTGCAGATAGGTCTCGGTGGCGGCGCTGAAGTCGCCGCTGGCCAGCTGGCGGGCCTCGGCCTGCTTGTCGGCCTGGTTCAGCGCGGTGATCTGCGCCGACAGCGCCAGCACTTGCTTGCGTTGCTCGGCGATCTTGTCGGTCTGCGCCGTCTCGGCGGCAGACTGCGGCAGGGCCTGGAGCTCCTGCTGCAACTCGGTGATCTGGGCGATGGCCTTGTCGTTGATCGGCTTGAAGGTGGCCAGCAAGCTGCGGTCGTTGCTGATGGCGCCGGCGATGGCGCGCGCAATCGCGCCTTCGGACAGGTTGGACCAGCGCGCGGCCAGCCGGGTCTTGATCTCGCCCTGGCGGATTGCCGCGTCGGCCACGGCCATCGACTGCGATGACTGCAGCAAGGCAAAGCTGGCCAATGCCAGCAGCGCCAGGATCAGGCTGCCCAGGAAGAGCCACAGTTTGGCGCCGATGCGCAGGTTCTGGAAGTGCATGGAGAAGGCGTCTGGGTGAAAGTCAGGTGAATTGGGGGCTGGCGGCTGCACGCCCTGCAAGATGCTCAATGCCGGCTGCGCCGCACCAGGGTGCTGATGTCGAGGATCAGCGCCACGCGGCCGTCCCCCATGATGGTGGCGCCCGACACATCGGGCACCTTGCGGTAGTTGGCTTCCAGGTTCTTCACCACCACCTGCTGCTGGCCGAGCAG
>JBBRJU010000095.1:0-7511 GCA_038218895.1 Burkholderiales bacterium | reverse complement strand
GCTGCGTCGAAGGCTGGTCGATGGTGGTGCCCTGGGTGGGTTGGTCGCTGGCCGAGCTGATCAAGCAGGTCGAGCCCAGCGGCAATGCCAAGTATGTCGAGTTCCACACCCTGGCCGACCCCAAGACCATGCCGTTTCTCGGCAGCCGGGTGCTGGAATGGCCCTACGTGGAAGGGTTGCGGATCGACGAGGCCATGCACCCGCTGACGATGCTGGTATTCGGCATGTACGGCGAGGTGCTGCCCAACCAGAACGGCGCGCCGCTGCGCCTGGCCGTGCCGTGGAAATACGGTTTCAAGAGCGGCAAGAGCATTGTCAAGATCCGTTTCACCGAGCAGCAGCCCCAGACGGCCTGGTTGAAGGCCGCGCCGCAGGAATACGGCTTCTACAGCAACGTCAACCCGCAGGTAGACCACCCGCGCTGGAGCCAGGCCACCGAGCGCCGGCTGGGCGAAGACGGCATCTTCACCAAGAAGCGGCCCACGCTGATGTTCAACGGCTATGCATCGCAGGTCGGGCAGCTCTACGCCGGCCTCGATCTGGCCAAGAACTTCTGATGGTCCCGGCAGCCAAGGCTGCCGCCCGGCCCACCATGAACAAGCTGCTGCTGCACCCGGCGGCCAAACCGCTGCTGTTTGCGCTGGCGCTGTTGCCCTTTGCGCAGCTGCTGTGGGGCGCCATTGCCAACACGCTGGGCGCCAACCCGGCCGAGGCGCTGATCCGTGGCACCGGCGACTGGGTGCTGCGCTTCCTGTGCCTGACCCTGGCCGTGACGCCGCTGCGCGAGGCCTTCGGCCTCACCGGCCTGGCGCGCATGCGGCGCCTGCTAGGCAACTTCGCATTCTTCTACGGCTTGCTGCACTTCCTGTGCTATGCCTGGCTCGACATGGGGCTGGATCTGGCCGCCATCGTGGCCGACATCCCGAAGCGCCCGTTCATCCTGGTGGGCACGCTGGCCCTGGTGCTGATGCTGCCGCTGGCTGCCACCTCGTTCAACCGCGCCATCAAGGCGCTGGGTGCCACGCGCTGGAAGCGGCTGCACCGGGCGGTGTACGCCATCGGCCTGCTGGGCCTGCTGCACTTCTTCTGGATGCGCGCCGGCAAGAACGACTTTGGCGAGTGGGCCATCTACGCGGTGACCATGGCGCTGCTGCTGGGCTGGCGCCTGCGCCAGGCGCTGGCCCGGCGTGCTGCCACGCAGCAGCGCGGCGGCCGCCGCGCTATTTCATGAAACTCGGCAGCCACAAGGCGAGTTGCGGCAGTTCCAGCACCAGGCCCATCGCCACGATCAGCATCAGCACGAACAGCCAGACACCGCGGAAGATCTGCTTGAGCGTGACGCCATCCAGCAGCGCGTTCAGCACGAACAGGTTCATGCCCACCGGCGGCGAGATCAGTCCGATCTGCACGACGAAGACGATCAGCACGCCGAACCACACCGGGTCGAAGCCCAGCGCGATGACGATGGGGAAGAACACCGGAATGGTCAGCAGCACCATCGACAGCTCTTCCATGATGGTGCCCAGCAGCACGTAGATCAGCATCATCGCGCCCACCACCATCACCGGCGACAGCCCCAGGTGGGTGATCCAGTCGCGCAGGTCACCGGGCATGCTGGTGAAGTTGATGAAATTGCTGAACATCATCGCGGCGATCAGGATGGTGAACAGCATTGCCGTGGTGCGCGCGCTCTCCACCAGCACCTGCAACAACACCCTGGGCGGCAAGGCGCCGCGTGCCAGCGCAAAGAAGAACGCGCCCGCAGCGCCGATGCCGGCGCCTTCGGTGGCAGTGAACACGCCGCCGTAGATGCCGCCCAGCACCACCACCACCAGCAGCATCACACCCCAGATGCCCCGCACTGCAGCCCAGCGCTGGGGCCAGGTGGCACGCTCGCCGGCCGGGCCGGCTGAAGGATCACGCCAGGTGATCCAGGCCACACCCGCCATCAGCAGCGCCGCCGTCATCAGCCCGGGGATGATGCCGGCAGCAAACAGCTTGCCGATGTTGGTCTCGGTGACGATGCCGTAGATCACCAGGATGGTCGACGGCGGAATCATGATGCCCAGCGTGCCGCCAGCGGCGATGACGCCGGTGGACAGGTAGTCGGCATAGCCGAGCTTCTTCATCGACGGATAGGCCACCTTGCTCATGGTGGCCGCCGTGGCGATGGACGAGCCGCAGATCGCACCAAAGCCGGCGCAGGCCAGCACCGTGGCATGGGCCAGGCCGCCGCGAAAGTGGCCGATGAAGGCATAGGCGGCGCGAAACAGCTCATGCGCCAGGCCGGCCTTGGCCACGAAATTGCCCATCAGGATGAACAGCGGCACCACGCTCAGCGTGTAGGCAAAGCCGGTGTCGTAGACCGCCTGCGCGGCCGATGCGGCCGTGGGGCCCCAGCCGCGCAGCAGCCCCAGCGCGATGAAGCCGACGAAGCCCATCGCAAAGGCCAGGGGCACCCGCAGCAATGCCAGCAAGAACACCGCACCGAAGGCCAGCAGCGCCTCGGTCATCTGGCGCTGCCCCCGGCCGGTGCAGCGGGCGCATCGTCGACGCCGATGTGGCGGTGGCCGGCGGGTTTCAGCACCAGCAGCAGATGCACCAGCGCCGTCACGCCGCACAGCACCGCCATCAGCTGCACAAACGGGCCCAGTGGCAACTTCAGCTGGGCGGTGGTGTCGCCGTAGCTGGCCAAGCGCAGGGCCTTGTCCCACATCAGCCAGGCCAGTGCACCCAGCGCGCCCGCGCAAGCGAGATCGACCACGCCTTGCTGCAGCCGGCGCAGCCAGGGCGGCATCAGGTGGTCGAGCGAGTCGAACACCACGTGCTCGCCGTGCAGCGACACCAGCGGCAAGGCCGCAAAGATCACCACCACCATCAGGATCTCGGTCAGTTCGAGCGATCCGGTGATGGAATGGCTGAACAGCTTGCGGCCCAGCACGTCGGCCAGCGTCAACCCCATGATGGCAAACAACGCCACGGCGGCCAACGAGCCGCAGAGGCCATCCAGCAGGCGCTTCACTTCTGCAGCTTGGCGATTTCGGCGCGGTAGTCTGTCAGCACCTGCTTGGCGTTCTTCAGGCCCTTGGCTTCGGCGGCCTTGACCCAGGTGTCTTCCAGGCCGGCGGTCTTGGTCTTGACGGCGCCGACGAAGGCCGCATCGGCCTGGGTGAACTGCACGCCCGCAGCCTGCATGAAGGCCAGGCCGCGCCGGTCGACCTTGTCCCAGCCGCGGCCCATCATGCGTGCCGCGAATTCACCCGACTGCTCGTCGATGACCTTCTTCACGTCGGCGGGCAGGCTGTCGTACTTGGCCTGGTTCATCATGAAGACGAAACTGGTGTTGTACAGCCCACCCGGGAAGGTGGTGGCGTACTTGATCACCTTGTCGATCTTGAAGCCCTCCACCGATTCGGCCGGGAACAGCGTGCCGTCCATCACACCGGTGGACAGCAGTTCATAGCTTTCAGGCGCGGGCTTGAGCGTGACGTTCATGCCCAGGGTCTTGGCGATCTCATTGACCATGCCGCCGCCGACGCGGAACTTCATGCCGGTGAGATCCTCGGCACGGGTGATCGGCTTCTTGGTGTTGAGCACGATGCCCGGGCCGTGGGTGAACACCGCCAGCACCTTCACGCCCTTGTGTTCCTCGGCGAATGCCGGGTACTTGGCATACATGCGCTGGAAGGCCACCGACGTGGCCTCGGCCGAATCGCCCATGAACGGGAACTCGACCATCTGCGGCATGACGAAGCGGCCGGGCGTGTAGCCGTGCACGGTGAAGGAGAGGTCCACCAGGCCATTGCGCACCGCGTCGAAGGTGCCCGGCGCGGCCGTGACGGCGCGCGGCAACACATTGCACTTGATCTTGCCGGCGGCCTTCTGCGCCAGCATCTCGCACCACTCGATCTGGGTGGTGGTCAGGGTGTGGGCAGGTGGCACCCAGGACGACAAGGTCAGCACCGTCTGGGCGGTGGCAGGCAACGAGGACAGCGCGCCCAGGGCGGCAACGGCGCTGGCCAGCAGGCGGCAACGGGGGACAACAGCCATGGTGGATCTCCAAAAGTGGTGTGGGCCGGCGCAGCGCAGCCCGGCGGGTGGCGGTGCATGCTGCCGCAGTCGCGCGCCCGGCGACATTGCAGAAAACGCGCCCCGCCGCCAGAGTGTCGCAGGCGCGCCACGGCCACAAACCGGGCCCGGGCGTGCGCGGGTTCATGAACGGGGCCGGCGCTCCCCCGCGCCCGTGGGGGCCGCCGGCCCGAACCCCGTGGCTCGGGGGGCCGCTGCAGCATGGGCCGGGCCTAGGATGCCCTGCAACCACTCTGGGTGACCGCCATGAACGCCTCGCTGCAGCCTTCGTTTTGCGCGCACCACGCTGTCGGTCTGTCGGCCGACGGGGTCGCCCTGGGCGATGGCAGCGCACGCGACACGCTGCGCCAGGCGATGCGCCAGCTCACCGCCGCCGAAGCGGTGGCAGGGCGACACCGCGCGCCGGCCCTGTGCCAGGCGCTGACCGAAGCCGCCCGTGCCCTGGCCGGGCTGCATGCCTATGGCCCGGCCGAGAGCCACCTGGCCCAGGCCCTGCGCTGGGCGGTGCTGATGGGCGGGCATGACCTCAGCGCCGACCTGCACTGCGCCTGGGCCGAGGTGGCCACCAACGCGGCCGACCTGACCGACGCCCAGGGCGAGCCGGCCCGCAGCCGCGCCGCTCGCGACCGCGCCCGCGACCACGCCTTCGAGGCCGCCCGCCTGGCCGGCCTGGCGTCCGACCCGGCCTGGGAAATCCGCCTGCTGCTGCGAGCCAGCGATGTGCTCGACCGCTGCGGCGACCATGACGACGCGGTGCTGCTGCAGCAGCGCGCGCTGGTGCTGATGGGCATGGGCCAGGCCGATCTGCCTGCCGAAGACACACTGCGCGGCAGCCCGGCCCTGGACAGCGCGCCGCTGACTGCACCCGGCGCGCTGATGTGAACCACACCACACTCTGCAGTGCCCGCGCGCAGGGCGCCGCAGGGTGGGCACCCGGGCGCCGGGCGCCGGGCGGAGGGCGCTGCCGCACAATGGCGGCGCGGGCGCGGGTGGTCTGCCACACAGACCTCCGACAATTTCCATGCATCGCACCATCTTCACCACGCCCGGTGTCAACACCGTGCTGCGCGTCCTGTCCACCGGTTTCCTGCGGTTGACGGGCTGGCAGGTCGCCGGCCAGGCACCTGCCGGCCACCCCAAGTGCGTGCTGATCGCCGCGCCCCACACCAGCAACTGGGACTTGCCCTACACCTTGATGGTGGCGTTTGCGCTGCGCCTGAACATCCACTGGATGGGCAAGCAGCAGATCTTCCGCTGGCCGTTTGGCGGGCTGATGCGCTGGTTGGGCGGCATTGCGGTCGACCGCTCGCAATCCACCAATCTCGTGGCTGCATCGGCCCAGGCGCTGCGCGCTGCCGAGGGCTCGGTGCACCTGGTGGTGCCGCCCGAGGGCACCCGCAGCCAGACCCGGCACTGGAAGACCGGCTTCTACTGGATCGCCCATGCAGCCGGCGTGCCGATCGTGATGGCCTACATGGACTATCCGCGCAAGCTCAGCGGCCTGGGCCCGGTGTTCACCCCCACCGGCAACATCGACGCCGACATGGTGCAGATCAAGGCGTACTACGCCCAGTTCAAGGGCAAGAACTGGCGGGAGTTTTCGGCAAACTGATCAACCAGCCAATCCGGCAGCGCATGTTCAGGTCTGGCTGGGTGGTGCTGCCAAGGCGTTGGAGGCCGCGTTCAGCCGCTGGATGCGGGCGAATTCCTCCGGCGTGCAGCCGGTCAGGGCATGGCCACCCTGGCCGGCTGCGCCTGGAGCGACAGCAGCCACCGCAGCGCCTGAGCCGCCGACGCCCACCCGGCACGGGGCTGGCGCAGCACCCGCCATGCCGACAGCCGGGGTTCTCCTGGGTGCTGTCACCCACCGAGATTCATACACTTTGACCTTGTCGCCGCGGAGCCCGCGTGCCCTGGCCCACTGCCAGCGCCCATGCGGTTGCGACACCCTCCCCTCACAGAGCCCGCCGTGGTGAGGAGAAGCCCGGCCACCGTGCGTCCTGCCCGGGGCAGGCGCTTCTCCAACCTGTGAATGCGCAATGGACACCTACCTGCTCGACTGGGCCAATCTGCTGCTGCGCTGGGCGCATGTGATCACGGCCATCGCCTGGATCGGCTCGTCGTTCTACTTCGTCTTCCTCGACAGCAGTCTCACCGCCCCGGACGCGCCTGATCTCAAGGCCAAGGGTGTGGACGGCGAGCTGTGGGCGGTACATGGCGGCGGCTTCTACAACCCGCAGAAGTACATGGTGGCGCCCAAGAGCCTGCCCGCCAACCTGCACTGGTTCTACTGGGAGGCCTACAGCACCTGGCTGACCGGGTTTGCATTGTTCACCGTGCTGTACCTGTTCAACGCCGGCAGCTTCCTGGTCGACAAGAGCGTGTTCGCCTGGGCGCCGGCCACTGCCATCGCCGCGTCGCTGGGCTTTCTGGCGGCCTTCTGGCTGGTGTATGACAGCATTTGCCGCACCTTCGGCCAGACAAAGCACGGTGACCTGATCGTCGCGCTGAGCGTGCTGGTGGTCATCGTGCTGGCCTCATGGGCTGCCTGCCAGCTGTTTGCCGGGCGCGCCGCCTTCTTGCTGGTGGGCGCGATGATCGCCACGGCGATGAGCGCCAATGTCTTCTTCTGGATCATCCCCGGCCAGCGCACCGTCATCGCCCAGATGAAGGCCGGAGCGCCGGTGGACCCGGTGCACGGCCAGCGCGCCAAGCAGCGCAGCGTGCACAACACCTACTTCACCTTGCCGGTGCTGGTGGCGATGCTCAGCAACCACTACGGCTGGCTCTACCAGGGCACGCACAACTGGGCCGTGCTGGTGCTGCTGATGCTGGCCGGCGCGCTGGTCCGCCACAGCTTCGTGGCGCGCCACAAGGCCCATGTGCTGGGCAAGCGCGCGCCCTGGGAACACGCCACCGTCGGCACGGCCATGCTGCTGGGCCTGGCGGTGTGGCTGGCACCAGCGCCGCCATCGGCCGCAGCGCTGGCCGCTGCCCGGGCTGCCGCGCAAAGTCCGGCCGGCTTTGCCGAGGTGCGCGCGGTGGTCGAGCAGCGCTGCGTGTTGTGCCACAACGCCCAGGTGCAGCAGAAGAACGTCGCCCTGCACACGACTGCGCTGCTGCGCCAGCATGCCCAGGCCGTCTACCAACAGGCGTCGGTGCTCAAGCAGATGCCGATGAACAACGCCACGCAGATCACCGATGCCGAGCGTGCGCTGATCCAGCGTTGGTTTGAAGCCGGCGCGCCCGGGCCCTGAATGCCGGCAACATGGGTCCGCTCAGGGCTCTGAGCTGCCGTTGGTGGCTAGTGGCTGGTGGCAGGTGGCAGGTGGCAGGTTGCTGGTTGCTTTGTTGCTTGTGCGTCTTGCTGGTGCTTCGCCGATTTGCTGCAGCGCGCCGGGTCTCGCCCCGGCGGGCGACCA
>JBBRJU010000094.1:0-7532 GCA_038218895.1 Burkholderiales bacterium | reverse complement strand
GGCCAGCAGGCCTTTCAGGTCGTGCTTGAACACCGCCACATAAGCGGCAAACACCATGGTGAGCAGGCCCACCGACGCCACCACCGCCTCGAACAGCCCAGTGCCGCCCAGCACCGGGTACAGCCGCAACAGCAGGAAGATGCCGGCCTTCACCATGGTGGCCGAATGCAGGTAGGCCGATACGGGCGTGGGCGCGGCCATGGCCTCGGGCAGCCAGAAATGGAACGGCCACTGCGCGCTCTTGGTGAAGCAACCGACCAGGATCAGGCCGAGGGCCAGCGGATACAGCGCATGGGCGCGCACCTGGTCGCCCATGCCTAGCAGCACCGACAGTTCATAGGTGCCGGCGATGTGGCCCAGCACCAGCACACCGGCCAGCAGCACCAGGCCGCCGCCGCCGGTGACGGCCAGCGCCATGCGGGCGCCGGCGCGTGCTTCGGCCTTGTGGCCCCAGTAGCCCACCAGCAGGAACGAGGAGACGCTGGTCAGCTCCCAGAACACCACCAGCAGCAGCAGGTTGTCTGACAGCGCGATGCCCAGCATCGCCGCCATGAACAGCATCAGCAGGCTGTAGAACTTGCCCGCCGGGTCGTCGTGGTGCAGGTACCAGGCGGCATACAGGATGATCAGCAGCCCGATGCTGGTGATCAGCAGCGCAAACATCAGCGCCAGGCCGTCGAGCCGCAGGCCCAGGTTCAGCCCGATCGTGGGCAACCAGTCGGCCTGCGCCAGCAGGGTCTGGCCGGCGAAGACCGCGCCGGCCTGGCTCAGCAGCAAGGCCAGCGCCGCAGCGGTGACAGCGGCCGCCAGCCAGGCGCTGGCCTGACGGCGCCACGGCGTGTTGACGCGGCCGACCGCCCAGCACAGCAGGGTGCCAGCGATCAGGGGCAGCAGGACAACGAGGGCGAGCGGACTCATGCAGGCGGATTGTTCGAGTTGTGCGTCTGGCGCCGGTCCGCGCCGGGTGGCAGTGTAGGAGCAGCGCCGCAGCGGCCGGCCGCACTGTCAGCGAGCAGGGTGGGTGTGCGCTCTGCGCTGCAAAGTTCCCTGGACAGCTGTGGCACCACACCAGCGCAGACGCCATGCGCCTCACGCAGCCCCACGCATCCGCCCCGTCGGCCACCGGCCGCTTCCGATCAAAGCGCCAGCACGATCTCGCGGGTGTCGGCGCCGGGATCGACCGGCAACAGCGTGAAGCCCAGATCGCGCGCCAGGTCCAGCATGCGGCGGTTGCCGACCAGCACCGTGGCCACCAGTCGGCAGGTGCCACGTTCGCGCAGCGTGCGGATCAGCTTGTGCATCAACAAGGCGCCCAGGCCAGCGCCCTTCAGCGATGAGCGCACGATGATGCCGAATTCGGCGTCGTGGTTGTCGGGGTCGATCAGCGCCCGGACCGCGCCCAGCGTGCGTTCTGCGCCCGCCGCGTCACGCTCGGTGGCGATGAAGGTGATCTCCCGCGCATGGTCGACCTGGGTCAGCCGGGCCAGCTCACTGTGCGCGATGCTGCGCCGGCTGTAGAAGATGCGCATGCGGATGTCCTCGGGCGCCAGATCGCCCAGGAAATCCCGGTGCCCGGCCTCGTCCTCGGGGCGGATCGGCCGCAGCACCAGCGGCCGGCCCTGCCACGCGACCGTCTCGACCCACTGTGCCGGGTAGGGCAGGATGGCGAAATGCGCCGCGCCGCCCGGTGCAGCGGCGTCCAAGCGCATCCGCGCGTCCAGCGCCACCGCGCCTTGGTCATCGACCAGCAGCGGGTTGATGTCCAGCTCGGCCAGCTCGGGCAGGTCGGCCAGCATGTCGGACACCGCGATCAGCACTGCATGCAGCGCGCCCATGTCGGCCGCCGGCGTGTCACGCCAGGCACCCAGCAACTTGGCCACCCGGGTGCGCGCCACCAGCGCCCGGGCCAGTGGCTCGTTCAGCGGCGGCAGGCCGATGGCGCGGTCGGCCAGCAGCTCCACCGCCGTGCCGCCCTGGCCGAACAGGATCACCGGGCCGAACACCGGGTCGATGCTGGCGCCGACGATCAGCTCGCGCGCATGCGCACGCCGCACCATGGCCTGCACGCTGAAGCCGGCCAGCGCGGCGTCGGGCCGGCGCAGTGCCACCCGCGCCAGCATCGCCGAGACGGCGCTGCGCAGCGCGGCAGCGTCCGCCAGGTCCAGCACCACGCCGCCGACGTCGGACTTGTGGCTGATCTCGGGCGACACGATCTTCAGCGCCACCGGCCAGCCGATGGCCTGGGCGGCGGCCACGACGTCCTCGGCCGCAGCGGCCTGGCTGTCGGCGCCCGGGCGCAGTGCCACGAAGTGCGTGGCCACCACCGGGATGCCATAGGCTGCCAGCACGGTCTTGGCCTCGGGCTCGCTGAGCAGGCCCCGGCCCTCGGCCAGCACCTGGCGCACCAGCTGCGACACCGCAGCACGCTGCGCGCTGCGGTCCACCGTGTCGGCCGCCAGCGCCGCCGGTGTCTCCAGCAGCTGGGCCTGGTTACGGCGGAAATCCACCAGCATGGCAAAGGCCCGCACCGCGTCTTCCGGCGTCGGGTAACAGGCGATGCCGGCGTCGAAGAACTGCTGGCGCGCTGCCGCCACCGCCGGGCCACCCAGCCAGCAGCCCAGCAGCCGCGGCGGCTGGCCGGGCGCCGGCCGCACCAGCGGCACCAGGGCGCGGGCGATGTCAGCGCTGGGCACGATGGCGGTGGGCGCATGCACGAACAGCACCGCCTCGGCCGCAGGGTCGCCGGCCAGCGCCTGCAGGGTGTCGACATAGCGCTGCACCGGCGCGTCGCCGATGATGTCCACCGGGTTGCCATGCGACCAGTTGGCCGGCAGGACCGCGTCCAGCCGGGCCAGCGTGGCCGGGGCCAGTTCGGCCAGCGCGATGCCGACATTGGCTGCGGCGTCAGCCGCCATCACGCCGGCGCCGCCACCATTGGTCAGCACCAGCAGACGCTCGGCCTGGTTGCCGCGCCAGCGCGCCAGGGTTTCGGCCGCCTGGAACAGGTCCTGCAAGCTGTCGACCCGCAGCATGCCGGCGCGGCGGATGGCGGCGTCGAGCACCCAGTCGGCGCCGGCCAGCGCGCCGGTGTGCGAGGCTGCCGCACGCTGGCCTTGCTGCGAGCGGCCGGACTTGACCACGATCACCGGCTTGTTGCGCGCCGCCGCGCGTGCCGCCGACATGAATTTGCGCGCCTCGGTGACCGACTCGATGTAGAGCAGGATGGCGCGGGTGTGCGGGTCGCTGGCCAGCCAGTCCAGCATGTCGCCGAAATCGATGTCCGCATGTTCGCCCAGCGATACCACCTGCGAGAAGCCGATGCCGCGGCCCTGCGCCCAGTCCAGCATCGCGGTGACCAGCGCACCCGACTGCGAGACGAACGCCAGCTCCCCTGCCGCCGCGCCGGTGTGGGCGAAACTGGCGTTCAGGCCGCTGGCCGGCACCAGCAGGCCGATGCCGTTGGGCCCCAGGATGCGCAGCAGGAACGGCTTGGCAGCCTCCAGCATGGCCTGCCGCTGGGTGGCGTCCAACCCGGCGGTCAGCACCACGGCAGCGCGGGTGCCGCGGGCGCCCAGCGCGGCGATCAGCCCCGGCACGGTGGCCGGCGGGGTGCAGATCACCGCCAGATCCGGCGCCAGCGGCAGATCGGCCACCCGGGCGCAGGCGGGCACGCCGTCCAGCAGCACCGGCCGCTGGTTGACGGCCAGCAGCGGGCCGACAAAGCCGCCCTGCTTCAGATTGGCCCAGACGGTGGCGCCCACGCTGCCAGGGCGGTCAGACGCGCCGATGACGGCGATGCTGGCGGGTGTGAACAGCGAGTCGAGGTTGCGGATACTCATGGTACCGACTGTGCCCTGCGCTGGCCGTCACCGCATGACGAACATCAAACGCCGGGGCTGGCGCCAAGCCGCAGCCCACGCTTGACGCCGCGCAACACCAACCCGACGCGGTGCGGGGCGCCACCTGCAGCTTGGTTCGGCCGGCTCCGGCCAGGCTGTGAGTCTCCAGACACACTGCCTTCGGTAAGATCAACAGGAAACACCGGGCCGTGCCCACGTTTCGACATCCCTCTCGGGGGGCCTGACGCGATGCGACAGGCCTGGGGCGCTCTCGGCAAGACGACGGGCCGCTCCCGCGCCCTTTGCCACGCCATCGCCGGACCATTGCCATGACCACCTCCATCCGCCAAGCCGACCTGATCGAGAGCGTGGCCGCCGCGCTGCAGTACATCAGCTACTACCACCCGGCCGATTTCATCGCCCACCTGGCGCGCGCCTACGAGCGTGAGCAGGGCCCGGCGGCCAAGGACGCGATTGCGCAGATCCTGACCAATTCCCGGATGTGCGCCGAAGGCCACCGGCCGATCTGCCAGGACACCGGCATCGTCAACGTGTTCCTGAAGATCGGCATGGACGTGCGCTGGGACGGCTTCACCGGCAGCATCGAGGACGCAGTGAACCAGGGCGTGCGCCAGGCTTACTTGAACCCCGACAACCTGCTGCGCGCCAGCATCCTGGCCGACCCGATCTTTGCGCGCAAGAACACCGGCGACAACACGCCTGCGGTGATCCACATGACGGTGGTGCCCGGCAGCAGCGTGGGCGTGACGGTCGCTGCCAAGGGCGGCGGCAGCGAGAACAAGAGCAAGCTGCAGATGCTCAACCCCAGTGACAGCATCGTCGACTGGGTGCTCAAGACCGTGCCCACCATGGGCGCCGGCTGGTGCCCGCCGGGCATGCTGGGCATCGGTGTGGGCGGCACGGCCGAAAAAGCAGTGCTGCTGGCGAAAGAAGCACTGATGGACGACATCGACATGTTCGAGCTGCTGGCGCGCGGCCCGGCCAGCAGGCTTGAAGAACTGCGCGTCGAGCTGTATGAAAAGGTCAATGCGCTGGGCATCGGCGCCCAGGGCCTGGGTGGCCTGACCACGGTGCTGGACGTCAAGATCAAGACCTACCCCACCCATGCTGCCGGCCTGCCGGTGGCGATGATCCCGAATTGCGCCGCCACCCGGCATGCACACTTCGTGCTGGACGGCAGCGGCCCGGTCTACCTCGACCCGCCCAGCCTCGACCTGTGGCCCGACGTGACCTGGGCGCCCGACTACAACAAGAGCAGGCAGGTCGACCTGAACAGCCTGACCCCGGCGCAGGTGGCCAGCTGGAAGCCGGGCGACACGCTGCTGCTCAACGGCAAGATGCTCACCGGCCGCGATGCCGCACACAAGCGCATCCAGGACATGCTGGCAAAGGGCGAGCCGTTGCCGGTGGACTTCACCAACCGCGTCATCTACTACGTCGGCCCGGTCGACCCGGTGCGGGATGAAGTGGTGGGCCCGGCCGGCCCCACCACCGCCACCCGCATGGACAAGTTCACCGAGATGATGCTGGCCCAGACCGGGCTGATCAGCATGGTGGGCAAGGCCGAGCGCGGCCCGGTGGCGATCGAGGCGATCAAGCAGCACAAGAGCGCCTACCTGATGGCCGTGGGCGGTGCCGCCTACCTGGTGGCCAAGGCCATCCAGGGCGCCAAGGTGGTCGGCTTTGCCGACCTGGGCATGGAGGCCATCTACGAATTCGACGTCAAGGACATGCCGGTGACGGTGGCAGTAGACAGCACCGGCACCAGCGTGCACACCACCGGGCCGAAAGAATGGCAGGCGCGCATCGCCGGCATTCCGGTGAACGTGGCCTGATCAGGGCCAGCCGGCATCTGGTCAGCGCGGCTACCAGCCGGCACCGGGTCAGCGCCGCTGCCAGCCTTCACCGGTCAGCGGCACTGCCCACCGGCATCCGCCAGCTTGAACACCGCCACCGCGTCCACCAGCAAGCCGGCCTGCTGCTTCAGGCTTTCGGCGGCGGCAGCACTCTGTTCCACCAGTGCGGCGTTCTGCTGGGTGCTCTGGTCCAGCGCAGCCACGGCCTGACCCACCTGGCTGACGCCTGCGCTCTGCTCGCCGCTGGCCGAGCTGATTTCACCGACGATGTCGGCCACCCGCTGGATGGCGCCGACGATCTCGGTCATCGTCGTGCCAGCGCGGCCCACCAGCGTGCTGCCGTGTTCCACCCGCTCGACGCTGGCGGTGATCAATGCCTTGATCTCGCGCGCCGCTTCGGCGCTGCGCTGGGCCAGGCTGCGCACCTCGCCGGCCACCACCGCAAAGCCGCGGCCCTGCGCACCGGCGCGGGCCGCCTCCACCGCCGCGTTCAAGGCCAGGATGTTGGTCTGGAAGGCGATGCCGTCGATGGTGCCGATGATGTCGGCGATCTTGCGGCTGCTGTCGTTGATGCCGCGCATGGTCGCCACCACCTCGCCCACCACCGCACCGCCGCGCTCGGCCACGGCCGACGCGCCGCACGCCAGCTGGCTGGCCTGGCGTGCGTTGTCGGCGTTGTTGCGCACGGTGGCGCCCAGTTCGTCCATGGTGGCCGCTGTCTGCTGCAGGGCGCTGGCCTGCTGCTCGGTGCGGCTGGACAGGTCCTGGTTGCCCTGCGCGATTTCGGCGCTGGCGGTGGCCACGCTCTCGGAGCCCCTGCGCACGCTGGCCACCGTCTCGGCCAGGGCCTGCTGCATGGTCTGCAACCAGGCCAGCAAGCTGCTGTTGTCACCCGGGCGCACCGCGATGGGCGTGCTCAGGTCACCCTGGGCCACGGCGCGCGCCACCGCCACGGCGTCTTGCGGCTCGCCCCCCAGCAGGCCGGACAGGCGCCTGGTGATGGCCAGCGCCAGCACCAGACCCAGCAGCACCGCCGCTGCCAGCACAGCCGCCGTGAGAGCACGTGCGCGGTCGTAGGTCAGAGACGCATCGTCGGCAGCCGCCTTGGCGCCTTGCTGGTTGAACTTGATCAGCGCATCCACCTGGCTCAGCAGGTCGTCGAACAGCATGCTGGAGACACCGTCGGCCAGGTCGGCAGCATCTTGCTGGCTGGTGGCGCCGCTGGCCACCACGCGCTGTTGCGATGTGCGGTATTGGCTCCAGCCGGTGGTCAGCTTGGCCCGTGCCGCGCGCTCGTCGTCACCGCGTGTGGCTGCGGTGTCACCGGCCAGCAGCGTGTCCACTGTCCTGGCTGATTCGGCCATCTTGTCGCGGTACTCGGCCTGGTAGCTCTTGTCAGCGGTTTTGCTGTACTTGACCTCGAACTCGCGGGCCAGCAACGCTTCAGTGCGGACATTGCTGACCTCGACCAGCCCGACCAGCCACTTGTTGGCCAGCGCATCGGCTGCGCCGTTGACGCGGCTCAGGCCCAGCAACGAGGCGGCGCCCAGGGCGGCAGTCAGCACAAGCAGCGCCAAAAAGGCGGAAAACAACTGTTGGCGCAGACTCAATCGGTCCAGCGCCCGATCCAGCGCGGTCGGCAGCTTCATTCACAGTCTCCATCAATGGAAGCGCTGGCACGGCGCCGGCACCAACGCCGGCCGCAGCCGTTGACGCCAACAGCACGTCACACATCAAAACCTTGGCACGGCCTACCCGTGCTGCGGGGTCACTTCTTGTGGCCGATGTAGCTCGCGCCCACGATCTTGCCGGCGCC
>JBBRJU010000093.1:0-7558 GCA_038218895.1 Burkholderiales bacterium | reverse complement strand
CGCAGCGCGGCTGGGCGCTGGGGCAGCGGGTGCGGAATCGGCAGCCCGAGGGCGGATCGATCGGGCTGGGAATCTCGCCCTGCAGCACGATGCGCTGGCGCTGCGCCCGCAGGTGCGACGGCAGCGGCAGCGGGTCGGCCGACATCAGCGCTTCGGTGTAGGGGTGCAGCGGCTGCGCGCCCACGGCCAGCGTGGGCCCCAGCTCCATCAGCCGGCCCAGGTAGGTGACGGCGATGCGGTCGCTGACATGGGCCACCACCGACAAGTCGTGGGTGATGAACACATAGGTGAGGCCGAACTCGCGCTGCAGGTCGGCAAACAGGTTCAGCACGTCGCCGCGGATCGACACGTCCAGCGCGGCCACCACTTCGTCGCAGACGATCAGCTTGGGCCGCACGGTGAGCGCGCGGGCGATGTTGATGCGCTGCTTCTGCCCGCCCGACAGCATGTGCGGATAGCGCTGCGCGTACTCGGGTGCGATGCCCACGCGCGACAGGGCTTCCAGCCCGCGCCGCTCGCGCTCGGCACGC
This sequence comes from Burkholderiales bacterium, assembly GCA_038218895.1. Lineage (GTDB taxonomy): Bacteria > Pseudomonadota > Gammaproteobacteria > Burkholderiales > Burkholderiaceae_C > Pseudaquabacterium. The sequence goes on along the minus strand of JBBRJU010000093.1, from coordinate 7,028 downwards.
GGCAGGCCGCCGGCAATCTCCAGCGGCTCGCAGACACTGGCGAGCACGGTCTGGCGCGGGTTCAGCGCGGCGTGCGGGTCCTGGAAGACGATCTGGTAATCCCGCCGGTGCACGCGCAATGCGCTGGCGCTCAGGCTGTGCGGGTCGACGCCGTCATGCAGGATGCTGCCCTCGGTGGGCGGCAGCAACGACACCAGGGCCCGGCCGAGCGTGGTCTTGCCCGAACCCGATTCACCGATGATGCCGAAGGTCTCGCCGGGCATCACATCGAAGCTGATGCCGTCGACCGCCTTGACCGTGGCCGCACCATCCTGCGTGGCAAAGCGGATGCACAGGTCGCGTACGCGCAGCAGTGGTGTCAGCCCCTCGCCCGGTGGGTACGCCGGGCGGCCCCCCGAGGGGATTGCGGGCCGGCTTGGCGCGGCCCGGCCCGCGTCCCGCGCGGCGGCTGATGCAGGTTCTGTCATGCCACCACCCCTGGCAACTGCAGTTCGGCCGCACGCGCGCAGCGGGCCAGGTGGCCGGGCGACACCTCGGCGGCCACCTGCTCATCGGTGCACGCGGGCAGGGCATGGTCGCAGCGGGCACGGAAGCGGCAGCCCGGTGGCATCTCGCTGGGTGACGGCACACGGCCGCGGATCGACGGCAGGGCCTCACGGTGCTTGGCCAGCCGCGGCAGCGAGCGCAGCAGGCCCGAGGTGTAAGGGCGACGCGGTCGGGTCAGGGCGTCGTCAACCGGTGCGTCTTCGACGATCTCGCCGGCATACATCGACAGCATGCGGGTGCAGACCTCGGCCACCACGCCCAGGTCATGGGTGATGAACATCAGCGCGGTGCCGGCGCGTTCGCTCAGCGCACGCAGCAAGTCGGTGATCTGGGCCTGCACCGTCACGTCCAGGGCGGTGGTGGGTTCGTCGGCGATCAGCAGCTTGGGCTCGCAGATCAGCGCCATCGCGATCATCACCCGCTGGCGCATGCCGCCCGAGAACTGGTGCGGGTATTCGTCGACCCGGCGTGCCGGCAGCGGGATGCCCACCCGGGCCAGCGCGTCGATGGCGCGCGCACGTGCCTCGGCGCGGCTGACCGGGAAGTGGGTGCGGTAGGCCTCGGCGATCTGCTCGCCGACGCTGAACACCGGGTCGAGCGCGGTCATCGGCTCCTGGAAGATCATCGCGATGTCGCGGCCGCGGATGGCCTGCATCTGCGGCTCGGACAGGCGCGCCAGGTCGCGGCCCTCGAACAGGATCTGCCCGTCGATGCGGGTGTGGCTCTCGGGCAGCAGGCGCAGCACCGACAGCCCGGTCACCGTCTTGCCGCAACCGCTTTCGCCCACCACGCCCAGCCGCTCACCCGGGGCGATATTGAAGTTCAGCCTGCGCGTGACCGCGATCTGCCCAACGCCGGCGCGAAAGCTGATCGACAGGTCGCGCACTTCCAGCATGGCTAGTACACCTGCTGGCGAAAGGGGTCGACGGCGTCGGCGTGTGACTGGGCCATGTAGCGCAGCACCTCGTCGCGGGTGTCGGTCATGATCTTGCGCATCAGCACCTCGGCCGCATCGGCCCGGCCGGCGCGGATGGCCACCAGCAACTGCTCGTAGTCATGCAAGGTGTCGGCCCGCCGCGCCGGGCGCACATAGTCGGGCGGCTGCGGCGTGACCCACAGCATGCGCCACAGCGCGTCGTGCGGCAGGTCGCGGTAGGTGGTCTGGATCACCTTGGCGCTGGCGCAGGCCGACAGCAGGCCGATGGCCACCCGGCCGGTGGCCTGGGCGAAGTCGAGCAGCGACGGCTTCTTCTGCGCGGCCAGCTTGCGCAACTGGTCCAGGCGCGGATCGACCTCGGCCAGGGCCGACTTGTCCGGGTTGCGGGCCAGGTAGCGCACCGCCAGGCTCAGCAGCGCGCAGCGCACGTTGAAGATGTCGGCGACGTCGTTGAGCGCCAGTTCCACCACATGGGCGCCGCGCCGCGGGCGGATCTCCACCAGGCCCTGGCGCTCCAGGATGCGCAGCGCGTCGCGCACCGGGCCGCGGCTGAGCGCAAACATTTCGGCCACCGCCTGCTCGCCCACCCGCTGGCCGGGGGCGTAGCGGCCCTGCAGGATGTCCTGCCCCAGCTGCTTGGCGATCTGCTCGCCGGTGGTGGCCGTGCGCACCGTGGCAGGCAGCGCCGCACGTTTGCCTGGCGACCTGGCGGCGCGGTCGGGTGTGTCGGGCGTGTGATCGGCGGCGCGGGGCATGGGCTGGCGGGCAGTTGGGCGCGTGCACGGATGGGGAAATCCGATTCATTCTAGGAACAGGGCCTGTTGCGGTGCACTGTCATTTGTTAACAATTCTTCGGTGATTTCCCTGAGTGGGAATCACGCGCCAGGGCGTACTGTCGATGCCTCGGCGCGCCAGTGTCTGGCGTGTTGCCATCACGTTTGCATGAAAGCCGCGCATGGCCATCCACCGCATCGAATCCCAAGTGTCCGGCACCGTCTGGAAGGTCGAGCGCCAGGCCGGCGCCAGCCTGGCCGAAGGCGAGACCATCCTGATCATCGAGTCGATGAAGATGGAGATCCCGGTCGACGCGCCGACCGCAGGAACGCTGCGCGAGCTGCTGGTGGCCGAGGGCGAGACGGTGACCGAAGGCCAGGTGCTGGCAGTGGTGGCCAGCTGATGTGCAGCGGCGTGCCGCCTGCCGATGCGCATTGCAGCGCCGGGCGCAGGTGGCCTGCATCCAGCCCCGTGTGCCCGGGGTTGAAATGGAAACACGCTTGACAGTGCTGATGCCTCGCGGCGATCATCGCGCCGCTACGGTCTTCTGATGCTCCTGGGTGTCAGAAGTGAAGAGGGAATCCGGTGCGGCGGCGCTTGAAGCGCATGGCGAAGCCGGGGCTGCCCCCGCAACTGTGAGCGGTGAGTTTGTTGTCGATCAGAGTCGCTGGTGGTTTGTTCATCGGGAAGGCCAGACAGCTGCATGGACCCGCAAGCCAGGTGACCTGCCGCAGCATCGAGAGTCCTCGGGCGGGGTGCACCGACAGGACGGGAGTTGTCTCGCGGGTGCGCCTTGGCGCTGCCCGAACGGGCACAAACGTCCTCGGTGTCCTTGAACGAGGTGGTAGTTGCCGAGGAGCACGCGTGTCGCATCCACCACCATTCATTCCCCCCAATGCCACGGTGACGGCAAGGCCGGTGTTTTCTGCGGTCCGTCGCAGCGATGTTGCCGACCCGAGCCGCCACCCATCGGCCAGATTGCTGGCTGCGCTTCCCGCCATGGCAGCCCTGAGTTCACACCTCCCCCAGGCACCTGCGGTCGGCATGCTGGCCAGCCACCTTGGCGACGCTGACGCCGGCAGCCGCTTGCTGTCTGCCCACGACCGTCCCAACGCCAGCGTGGCGCTGCCCTGGCAACGCCTGGCCCAGCCTGAACATGCAGTGCTGGGTCAGCTTGTCGACGACATGGTCATCCCGCAGCTGTTGGCGCGGGCCCGGCCGGCCCATGACCACCTGGCCGGCCCCGTGTTTGTCGCTGTGCCCGCACCGGTGCCCATCTCCGACGGCCGGCTGGCCACATTGGTGCGCGCGCTGGTGGCGGCCGATCCGGCTGGTGCGTTTGCCCAGCTCCAGACCATGCAGGCGGAGGCGGGTGCGTTGCACAGGGCGTGTGGCGCCGTGGTGGAACCAGCGGCGCGCGGCCTGGGTGATCTGTGGGCGGCCGACGACTGCACCGACGTCGAGGTCACGGTGGGTCTGGGCCGGCTGCAGCAGGCATTTCGCCAGTGGTGCGCGGCCACCCAGCACTGGCCGGCGCCGTCGGGGCACCGGCGCAGCGTGCTGGTGGCGCCGCAGCCAGGTGAGCCACACCTGCTGGGCGCCGTGCTCGACGCCGAACTGTTGTTCCGCGCCGGCTTCGAGGTGCACTGCGAGTTCCCGGCCGACGATGCAGCGCTGGGCGCCCTGGTGGCCGGCACCTGGTTCGATGCGATCGACCTGACGCTGAGCGCGGTGTACCTGCGCTCGCACTGGCAGGCCCGCATGGCCAACAGCGTGGCAGCACTGCGCCACGCGTCGTGCAACCCGGCGCTGGCCGTGGTGGTGGGCGGCCGCGCCTTCCACGATGCGTCGCCGGCCGGCCGGAGCCGCTTTCTGGTGGGTGCCGACGCCCAGTCACTGGGTGCGGCGCAAGTGGCGCAGACGCTGCACTGGGCCTTGCAGCCGCACTGAGCGCCGCTTGCGCAGCCAGCCGGCACGCTGATCGGCGTCTGCGCATGCAGCCGGCATGCCCGGCGGTGCGGGCTCAGACAGCAGGCATGCAGGCGATCATTCCAGCGTGAAGCGCAGGCCCGCATGGGCCTGCAGCCGGTCGATCAGCGGCTGCCCCAGGGCCGCAGCAGGTGTCCAGATGCCGCCCGGCGTGGCGCGGGCATCCTGCAGCAGGCAGATGGCGGCTTCTGCAATCATCTTCGAGGTGCTGCCATAACCGGGGTCACGGTCGCCCTGCACGCCCACGCGCAGGGTTTCGCCGTGCTTGCCGGTGCCGATGAACAGCAGGTCGTAGAAGCCAGCCTCGCGTTCGGCGCGCGACGGGCCCTCACCCGGCTTGGGGCCGTCGTCGCTGGCCAGGCTCTTGTCGGCCGCCACGGCTTCGGCCATGGCCTGGCCCTTCTCGCCCGCGCCGGTGACCAGCATCTCGTCGTAGACAAAGTCTGCGCCCCAGGCCTGGTGCAGCAGGAAGTTGCTGCGGTGCACATTGCGGGTGTTGATGGCTGCCATCACGAACGGCGCCACCCACAGCCCCAGCACCTCGTCGACCATCGGCTTGTTGCCCGATGGCTGGCGCGGGCCTTCGAAGCCGGGCGTCAGCGCGAAGGGGTTGCGCAGCAGGCCCAGCACCGTGGGGTCGGCGGCGGCAGCCATCGTGGCCTTCAGGCTGGCGGCGGTGCCACCCGAGAACGTGCCCTTCATCTTGCGCACCCGGCCACGCACCCGCGGCGCCGGCGCGCCGTGGCGCTTGCGCATCTCGTCTTGCAGCATCAGCACGCCCAGGTCGAACGGGATGGAATCGAAGCCGCAAGAAAACACGATGCGCGCGCCACTGGCCTGCGCGGCAGCCTGGTGGGCGTCGATCATCTGGCGCATCCAGGCGGGCTCGCCGCACAGGTCGACATAGTCCACACCATGCGCAGCGCAGGCCTGTACCAGGGCACTGCCGTACAGCTGGTAGGGGCCCACGGTCGTCAGCACCAGGCGGGTGCAGGCCATCAGCGCCGCCAGGCTGGCGGGGTCGTCGTTGTCGGTCACCACCAGCGGGGTGTCGGCCGGCGCGCCCACGGCGTCGCGCACTGCAGCCAGCTTGTCCAGGCTGCGCCCGCCCATGGCCCAGCGCAGGCCGGTGTCGCCCCGGGCCAGCAGGTATTCGATGACCAGCCTGCCGGTGAAGCCGGTGGCGCCGTGCACGACGATGTCGAATGTTTTGTCCATGCAATGCCTTGTGTGCGGGGAGTGGTGTCGCGACCGGATTCTCGCCGCGTGGCGCTGCAATGGTGCAGGCCGGGCCTGGGCGTTTCCGGCAATGGCATTGCGCCGCGGCAGCACTGATGATGCCCGGATGCCAGTAGAACCCATGACAGACGGATTGGGCGCCGCCCTGCTGCAGGCCTGCAGCCGCTGGGGCGATGCGCCGGCCTTGCAGGCGCCGCGGGCCGTGGTGTCGTACCGCAGTCTGGCGGCCTGTGCCACGGCGGTGGCTTCGCTATTGCGCGCGGCCGGCCTGCAGCCTGACGAACCGGTCTTGGTGATGGTGTCCAACCAGCCGGGTGACCTGGCTGCCCTGCTGGCGGTGTGGCTGGCGCGTGGCGTGGTCGTGGCGGTGCACCGCAGCACGCCAGCTGCGCTGCTGGCCGGCCTGCAGCAGCGCACCGGCGCCCGTCTGGGGCTGGATCTGCCTGATGTGCTGCACGGTGTGGCGAACGATGTCGAGGACGATGTGGCGGACGATGTGGCGGACGACCTCGCGCAGACCGTTGCCCACGCCACACAGCCCGCCCCGCACCTGTTGCGCTGGGGCGATGCCCCGCCGCCGCAGCGGCCACTGCTGGCGGGTGCGGCCTTCATCATCTTCACCTCGGGCTCCACCGGTGTGCCCAAGGGCGTCGTGCTCACGCACGCAGCCTTTGGCGGCAAGCTGCAGCAGATCCAGCACCTGCTGCACTTTCAGCGCAGCGACCGCACGCTGCTGGTGCTGAACCTGAGCTTCGGTTTCGGCCTGTGGGTGGCCCTGCTCACGCTGCTGCAGGGCGGCCTGCTGGTGCTGGCGCCAAAGTTCGACGCCGCCGACTTCCTGGCCACGCTGGCGGCGCAGCGCATCACGCAGGTGGGCCTGGTGCCCACGATGATGCGGATGGTGCTGGCCGATCCTGCACTGGGCCCGGCCATTCACCAGGTGGCCGAGCAGGGCGACCTGCGGCAGATCCTGATCGGTGGTGAGCTGCTGGGCCTGTCACTGGCCGATGCGCTGCGCCAGCGCTTCGCCCGCAGCGCGCTGGTCGACATCTACGGCCTGACCGAAACCTCCACCTGCGATTTTTTCGCCTTCCCGGCCGACTATGCCCAGCGCCCCGGCTGCATCGGCCGGCCGTCGCCGCTGGTGCAGCACCGCATTGCCGATGCCAGCGGCCAGCCGGTGGCGCCCGGCGCGATGGGCGAATTGCAGTTGCGCAGCCCGTTTCTGCTGGCGGGCTACCTTGACGCGCCCGAGCTCGGCGCCGCTGCCTTCCTCGATGGTTGGTTGCGCACCGGCGACCTGGCGCGCCAGCATGCCGATGGCCTGGTGGAACTGATGGGCCGCCAGAAAGAGCTGATCAACCGCGGCGGCCACAAATTGACGCCGGTCGAAGTGGAGCAGGCGCTCAGCGCCCATGCCGACGTGGCCGCCGCCATGGTGGTGGGCGTTGCTGATGCGCTGCTGGGCGAACGCATCCATGTGCTGGTGGTGCCGCGCAGCGGCAGCGTGTTGACGGGGGCCGCGCTGCGCCAGCACCTGGCC
>JBBRJU010000092.1:0-7603 GCA_038218895.1 Burkholderiales bacterium | reverse complement strand
GCCCGCAGGCAATGGTGCTGTTCACATCCCCGACCACCAGCACCGCATCCGGGCGCCGGGTCAGCAGCACGTTTTCGAACCGCTTCATGATCTCGGCCGTCTGCACGGCATGGCTGCCCGAGCCCACTTCGAGGTTGATGTCGGGCCGCGGCAGGCGCAGGTCGGCAAAGAGCTTGTCGCTCATGCTGGCGTCGTAGTGCTGACCGGTATGCACCAGCAGCGCCGGAATCGGCGGCGAGTGCGCGGCGAGCGCGCGCAGTAGGGGCGCCATCTTCATGAAATTGGGCCGGGCACCCACGACGCACATCACGGCACCTGTGCGCGGGCGTGCCGCATCGGCGGGCTGGTTCATCACTTCGGTCCTTCGTCGGGCGGTTTTGTCACTGCGGCCACCAACTGCTGCAGCATGGCCAGCACTTGCAGGTTGCTGCGCTCCAGGCGCAGCAGGCCACGCTCCTGGCGCTGTATCTGGTCACCACGCTGGTCGGCCGACAGCCGCGACAGCTGGCGCGCCATGGTGTCGGCCGCCGCCGGGTCCAGCTGCAGCTGGCCCAGATCGACGTCCAGCACAGCGGTGCCGGTGGCAGGGCCGGCGTTCGACAAGTCGGCCGGCATGCTGTCGGCCACCAGCGGCCGGCGCGCAGGCACCGCAGCTTCCTGGGCGAATTCCTTCACCACCTCGTCGACATCCGGCTGTTCGAGGTGAGTCTTGCCGGCCAGGAAACCGGCCAGCAGCACCCGGTCGCACACCGAGTTGATGCGGCGCGGAATACCGCCGCTGGCCTTGTAGATGGCCTCGAAGGCCTGCGGCGAGAAGCTGGGCTTGCCGGTGGAGCCCGCACACTTCAGCCGGTGCTCGATGTAGTGCTGGGTCTCGTCCAGGTCCATCGGGCCGATGTGGCAGGTGGCCGCCACACGCTGGCGGAACTGCTCCATCTCTGGGCGCTGCAGGATCTCGCGGAATTCGGGCTGGCCGACCAGGAAGCTCTGCATCAGCGCCTGGTTGCCGAACTGGAAGTTCGACAGCATGCGCAGCTCTTCCACCGCCCGCGGCGTGAGGTTCTGCGCCTCGTCGACGATCAGCAGGCAGCGCTTGCCCTTGGAGGTCTGGCTGATCAGGAAGGCTTCGAGCGTGATCAGCAGCTCGCTCTTGGGCACGTCCTTGACCTTGAAGCCGAAGGATGCACCCACCATGCGCAAGGTGTCCTCGGCACCCAGCTGGGTGGTGACCAGATGGCCCACCACCACATTGCTGCCATGCAGGCCGTCGATCAACGCGCGCAGCAGCGTGGTCTTGCCGGCGCCGATTTCGCCAGTGATGACGATGAAGCCCTCATTGCGCGAAACGCCGTAATCCAGATAGGCCTTGGCGCGCCGGTGCTGCTTGCTGCCGAAGTAGAAGCTGGGGTCGGGGTTGAGCTGAAAGGGCTTGTTGCTCAGCCCGTAGAACGATTCATACATGGTTAGAACCGCATGCCGTAGGTGGCGGTTGCCGCAGTTTCGTCGTATGGCACCAGGCCGGTCTTGTAGTGTGCACGGCGCAAGCTCAGGCCCAGCGTGCTGTCGAGCGTGAGTCGTGTGCTGTATTGCAGCTCTGCCTGGCGTTGGTTGCTGGACTGCGCCGCCAGTTGGCCGCCGCCCCGCTGCACGCTCAGCAGCAGGTTCAGTGCCGACAAGGGTGTGAGCCGGTGCGACAGACTCAACGACAGGTTGTTCTGGACCACTTCAGCGCTGCGCGACAGGTCGTCCACGGCACCGGACAGCGGGTCCAGCCGCCGCGTCTTGGTGTGTGCCAGGCTGATCAACGCCGCGTTGCGCGGCCCGGTCCAGGCGGCAGAGACTTCTTGCAGATCCTGCACAGACGCAGCCGACTGCAGAAAGCCCAGCCCGGCCACCTGGCGCGGGTCGATGCCCTGCGACCGCAGCAGCCGATTGACCAGCTCCTCACGCAGGAACGGGTCGGGCTGCACCGACGCCAGCTGCGCGTACAGCAGGTCGAACGCCGTGCCGCGCCCACCCACCGTGGGGTTGCGGTCGGTCGACGCCGACCGGGAATTGCGGTACCGGAAGATCGTGCGCGGTGTGCGGTGCTCCAAGGTCACCGCATGTGACTGCCCGTAAAAGCGGTTCTCGGTCTCGGCGGACAGGCGCGTGACAGGCGACGGCGCCCAGACAACACCCAAGCCCCAATTGTTGTAGCTGCGCTGGTCGATCGTCAGTTGATCAGTGCGCTCGGTCCCCAGCGTGGCGCTGACTTGCAGGTCCAGGTCGGACAGGTCCAGCAGCAGACCACCAAACACGCGATCGGTCTGGCTGCTGCGCCCCAGCTTGTAGCTGGAGAGCTGATGCACCGCATCGACAGACCAGCTCAGGCGGCCGCGGCTTGTGGGCTCGAGGTGAACGTTGGCACTGGTGCTGTCGGAATCCCCGGCACTGCTGTCTGCGGCACTGCTGACCTGGTGGCTCAACTGCGCGTTGTAGCGCAGATAGGGCCCCAGCGGCCCGCGCAACGATGGGCTGATGCGCAGCGTGCGGACCTCGGTGGTGTTGCTGTTGGCGTCCGCCGCACCGCCCGGCTGCACACCGAACGCGGAAATCGCCCCGCGCGAGATCGTTGCCGCAGCGGCGAGTTGCAGCCGGTTTTCGACCAGGTCAGCGTTGAGGTTCGCATTCAGCGCGTTCTGCAGCGAATTCAGGCCGCTGTGGCGGGCGTAGAACACGCCCGTCAAGCTGTAGTCCAGGAAGCCTTGAACCAGACCGGAGCGGGCCCTGTAGGCCACGCCTGCACCAAGGCGGGTGACCGCATCGCTCTCGGGGTTGCTTGGGACGAGCTGGTAGTTGTCGGTCAACGACTGCGACACGTTGATGCTGGGCTCCAGCGAGAAGGTACGGGGCGCCCCGGTGCCTTGCGCTGCACAGACGCCGCACCAAAGGACGACGCTGCCGGCCACCGCCCCCGCAACCTGACGACCACACGGCAAGCCCGAACCGCTGCGCCGTGCAGGCTGTTTGCGGTCAGCCCGCCTTGCTTGCATCTGCCTGCCCTCGGGCGTCAGCGCCCGCACCTGCAGGGGCGGGCTTGTCGCCAGACCCAGCATCGCCATAACCATAGCTTTCGCCATAGCCATAGCCGTAACCATAGCCGTAGCCATAGCCGTAAGCGCCCTGGGTGTCGGTGCGCGCCTTGTTCAGCAACATCATCCGGATCGCGCAGGTTTCGATCGTCGACAAGGCGTGCTGCACATCGGCTTGCAGGGTTTTGCCCGCGTGCACCACCAACACCACCTGCCCCATTTGTGCAGCCAGCACACGCGACTCGGTCGTCAACAACAACGGCGGCGAATCAAAGATGATGATGCGGTCTGGATAGCGTGACGCCATGTCACTGAGCAATTGGCGCATCGCGTCGCTCGCGAGCAGCTCGGTCGCCTTGGGGTGCGGCCTGCCGCTCGGCAGGATGGTCAGCTTGTCGATGTTGGTGCGCATCAGCACATCGCTCATTTCGGCCTTGCCTTCGAGCAGGTCCAGCAGGCCGGGGGCTTCCTGCAAGCCCAGTTTCTTCAGCACCGACGGCCGCGCCACGTCGGCATCGACCAACATCACCGTGTGGTCCATCTCGGACGCGATGCTCATGGCCAGGTTGATGGCCGTGAAGCTCTTGCCTTCGCCTGGCATCGCACTGGTCAGCATGATCAGGTTGCCGTGGGTGACCCGGGCTGCACCCTTGGCCGTGGCATTGGCGATCAGCGGCCGCTTGATGACGCGGTACTGGTCGGCCATGTGCGACCGCGGCGCCGCCGGAACCAGAAACCCTGCTGCCGCGAGACCGACCAGATCCAGATCGACCACTTTCGACAGCGGATTGGGGGGCAGTTCGGCAAGCGATGCCGGCTGGTCCGCCACAGCCGGCGCGCCCTGCAAGACGGGCGGCTTCAAACTGGGCGACATGTCCGGCACCTCAATGCCGGCCTCGCGAATCTGGGCCAGGCGCTCAGCGGCCTGTTCAATCAAGCTGCTCATGGGCGTCAACCGACCTGTCGGGCGGCAATGATGGACACGGTGACCAAAGCCACCAGATAAGAAGCCAGCAAGCTGCCGCTCCCAAAGAAGAATCGGATCCTGTTCGAACGCTCGCGCCGCTTGTCATCGTCGCTCAGGATCATCGACACCACGCCCAACAACGGCAAGCCGGTGCTGGCACGCAGTTGCTGCACATCGTCAAACACCGGACGCACCTGGCTGGCGATGAAGGTGGTGGCCAGGCCGGCTGCCAAGGCAGCACCCAATGCCGCCAACAACAGCAGCATGCGGTTCGGCGAAACCGGCCGCGGTGACACACGCGGTGGGTCGATCAGGCGGAAATCCACCACGCCAGACGCCATGTCAAGATCCCCCGACATCACGGCCGACTGCCGGCGCGTCACGAGATCTTCATAGTTCTTCTTGACGATGGCGTAATCACGGTTCAGCTGCGCTGCCTCGGCCTCGATCTGGGGCGACGTGCGCGTGAGCGCCCTGGCCTGCGCCTGGCGCGTCTGGTATTCGCTGACGCGGGCGCGCAGCCCAGCCACCTGCACCTCTGAAGTCGCCAGCATGCGGGCCAGTTCCTGCACGGCCAGGTTGGTGGCCGCGCCCATGCCGCTGTTGGCTGCGGGCATCGCCATCGCTGCCCGGCGCAATTCGGCCACTTCCTTGGCCTTCTGCTTCTCCAGGTCGGCGATCAGCCGGCGGGTGCTGGCGACATCGGGGTGCTGGTCGGTGAACCGCTGCATCAAGCTGTCGAGATTGCGCCGCTGCGCTTCCAGGCGGGCGTCGATTTCAGGCGTCGCCACGGACAGTGCGGATTCCTGCAGCAGGCTCTGGGTCACGAGGCCGGCTTGGGAGCCCGTCTTCTCCAGGTCCATCTGCTTCTTGGCTGCATCACGCGACTGCTCTGCCTCCCGCAACTGCAACTTGGCGTTCTCCAGGGTCTGCGTCACCTCCATCAGGCGCGACGCCGAATCCTTGCCATCGCCGGTCTGCAGGTCGAGATTGCGCAGCCGGAAATCCTTCAGCCGCGCTTCAGACTCTTCGAGCTTGGTTTCATAGGTCTTGATCTGCTCGTCCAGGAAGACCTTGGCCGAATCGGTGTCTTTGCGGCTGGCACCCAGGCTGGACTCGACAAAGATCGACACCATCGACTGGATCACCCGCTTGGCCTTGTCCCGGTCTGCATCGACGTAGTTCAGCGTGTACAGGTTGTCACGGCCGGCGCTCTTGATCTCCACCGTTTTCATCAGGTTCTCGATCAGCGCGTCTTGTTGCGCCTTGGATTCGCTCTTGAGATCCAGATCGGCCATCCGCACCAGCTTCTCGATGTTCGGCCGGCTGATCAGCGTGCGGCTGAGCATGTTCACCTGTTGATCCACATTCGGCTGAACCGCCAGACCCGACATCAGCGGCTTGAGGATCGACTGCGTATCGACAAAGATGCGCGCCGCCGCCTCGTAGCGGTCAGGCACCTTGAAGGCCACCACCGCGCCCACGACACCCACGATCCACGCGACGATCAGGCCGGTCCATCGAAACCGCCACATCCCGCGGACGATTGTTTTGACTTGGGCAAGCAGCTCTTCCATCTTGTCTGGCTCAGGCTTTGAAACGTTTGGGCAAGCTCAAAACAGGCTTTGCGGAATCACCAGGATGTCGCCCGGCTTCATTTCGACATTGGCCGACACATCGCCGCGCTTGATCAGGTCTTTCAGGCGCACGGCGTACTGCTTGCCGCCGTCGCTGGTGCGCAGGATCGAAGCGCTGTTGCCGGCCGCAAAATCAGTGAGGCCGCCCACGGCGATCATCACGTCGAGCAGCGTCATGTTCTTCTTGTAGTTCAGGAACTGGGGTTTGGCGGCCTCGCCGACCACGCGGATCTGTTCGCTGTAGGGGCCGACGAAGCTGGTGACCAGCACGGTGACGACCGGGTCACGCACGTACTTGCCCAGCTGGGCCTCGACATCACGGGCGAGCTGGGTGGATGTCTTGCCCTGGGCAACGATCTCTTCGACCAAGGGGGCTGCCACCTTGCCGTCAGGGCGCACAGGCACCGCCATCGACAACTCGGGGTTGCGCCAGACGATGATGTTCAGCGCGTCGCCGGCACCGATGATGTAGGTGTAGCTGTCGGATGCGCCGGCCGTTGCTGGCGCGGGTGGGTGTGTCGGGCCGGACGCGCAACCCGCCGTGAGCGCCAGCCCCAGGGCGAACAGGCCACCGAGGCAGAGGCGCAAAGGGTTGCAGAAAGACTTGATCACCTTGGCTCCTTGGGATGGAAAAGCGGCATTCGCGGGCCGGAAAGTGGCGATGACACCAGCCGCTCCGGGAATGCACCACACCGGCACAGATGCCCCACTTCAGCCAGCTTTGAATGATCGCACAGGCGCCTGGCCAAACTTCCGGGGTGCACGGCGGCTGGCAGTGCAGGTCCACAAGGAGTTCACGTTTCCCACTGCCACGCAGCCCGTGCTGCCCTGGCGCTGGGTGCCCGGGTGGGCCGCGCCCGGCCGATGTGGCTCCGATGTGGCTGGCCGTTGGTTGGCAGTTGCATGGTGCTATCGTCCACCGTGGTCACAACGGCTCGGTGCTTGGTGGTGTTGGTGCATGCCAGCAGGCGACCGCACACCGATCGACAGAACTGGCGCAGCCGAGCCGGTGTGATCGGGTGATTTCACTGGCCGTGCCGGCGCATGATCACGGTCGGCGGCATTGCGGGGCGTGTGCCCGGGTGGTCGCCGAATGGGCGCTGCCGCTCCTCTGCGGTTGAGCGTCCATCCATTCATATTTTCTACTTTCTACTTGCCACGTTCCACTCGCCAGCGCCGCTGCGCTGGCCACCGCCCGAGAGTCCAGCCATGAAGTTCTGCCGCGAAAACCCGCTTCCGGTCCAGGGGGCTGCGGCATGAACGCGCCCGAGCACCGCGCATGGCTCGACGACGGCCTGGTCGCTCGCTTGTGTGCGATCGTCGGCGCCGACGGCGTGAAGGCGGACGCCGCTGCGGTCGAGCAAGTCACGCGCACCTGTGTGCCGTTTCGCACTTTGCCTAGCGCGGTGGTTTACCCGCGCACGGTGGCCGAGGTCCAGGCGGTGATGGCGGCCGCCGCAGCAGCCGGTGTGCCGCTGTGGCCATCTTGGTGGGCGGGTTCTACCTTCGCCATGACCCGGCCGAGGCAGCACGCGCCAAGGCCTGGTACGACGACGCCCGTGAGGCCTACTTGCGCGAAGGCTACCCGCCCTACCGTGCCACCAGCATGCGCATGACCGGCGCGATGGACAGCAACCCGGTTGCGCGTGATCTGCTCGCAGCGATCAAAGGCGCGGTGGACCTGCACAACCTGGTGGCGCCCGGCCGCCATGGCGTGCAGGCGCCCCCGGCCGACCTGCACAACCGGCCCAGCTTGCGCCACTTGCGCAACCTGCCATGAGGCAGGTCTTTGTCACCGGCGCCACCGGCACCATCGGCAGTGCGCTGGTGCCCCGCCTGCTGGCCACGCCGCACACCCGGGTGACGCTGCTGCTGCGCGCCGCCGATGCAGCTGCGGTGCAGGCGCGCCTGGCCGGCTTGCTGCA
>JBBRJU010000091.1:0-7606 GCA_038218895.1 Burkholderiales bacterium | reverse complement strand
AGAGGCGAGCTCAGGCGGCGGCAGGTGCACCTGCCGCGCCGTGGGCCGCGTCAGCCACACCATGCAGGCGTGATGGCTTGCGCAGGGTCAACATGACAGATCGTGCGTGGTCTGGAGTGGTTCCATGGCGCCACGGCGTGGCACCGTCATCCGCAGCAGTTGAGAGGGTTTTGTCATGGGCTTCACTCCTTGCATGGCGGACACAGGGGCGAGCAGTGGCGCGGTGGTGGGTGGCGTTGGCATGGCGGCCGTGGTGCGGTCGAACGGCACGGCGCTGTTGTGCGGCGGCCGCAGCCGCAGCGACAAGGCCCTGGGAACATCAGCGGCCTGGCTGTGCTGCGGCGAATGGGCCACCAGCCTGCCCGCGCGCATGACGTGCATCCGCTGGGGTCGCCCCGCCACACAGCTGAAGAACGGGCGCGTGCTGATCACCGGCCTGGCGCACGGCAATGACACCGATGCGCAGACCGCCGAACTCTGCGACCCGGTGGTGCAGAGCTTCACCGCCACGGGCCCCATGACGCAATGCCGCGGCGACCACACCGCCACCATGCTGCGCGACGGCCGGGTACTGATCACCGGGGGGTGGACAACTTTGGCAACCCCACGGCCACCGCAGAGTGGTTCAACCCGAAGGACGGCAAGTTCAGCGCGGCGTTGCACACCATGCGGCATGTCCGCGCCCACCACTCCGCCACGCCGGTGGCGGGCGGGTGTGTGCGGATCGTCAGCGACACCAGCGCCGAGCTGTTCACCGATGCCCACGACAGCTTCGTGTCCACCGCCGCGCCTGGCATCCGGCGTCTGCGCCATGCAGCGGTGGCCCTGGCTGACGGCCGGGTGCTGGTGGCCGGGGGTTACGACACCGGAGGGGTGGGTGAGCCGCATGACGAAATGTGGTCGGTCAACGGCAAGTGGCAGCAGGTGGACATGATCGGCGCTGGCAGCTTCGACCGCACGCGCTTCGGCCAGACGGCCAGCCGGCTGGCGGACGGACGCGTGCTGCTGGTGGGTGGCAGCACCTACCTGAACCCCGCTTTCCCGGCCGGCAGCTTGGTGAGTCTGGTTGCCACGTCGACAATACCGCGCATCGTCAAGCCTGGTGGCCGGGTACTGCCCGGGCGCCCCAAGCCCACCGCCACCATCGTCACCACCCGCTGCGACGGCTGGAGTGGTGATGCCACTGGATCGGGCACCAGCATCCAGTTGCGGATGGTCGGCGACAAGACGGTGGCAGTCAGCTTCAGCACCGCCACGGGCACCTTCACCGACCCCAAGCCCAAGCCCAAGCCCCAGTCTTTTGTCAGGCCTTGACTGGTACCAGTCAGGCCGATGCAGGCCCTTGGCCGCGCCGCCGCCGCAGTGCTACCGCCAGCAGCGGCGCCGACAACAGCGCGAGCAGCCACGTTGCCGGTTCAGGCACTGCCGTGACACGCAGGGAGATGTCTTGCGCGCCGTACTCGACGCTGAAATGTGAACCGTCGATGCCGCTCCAGTTGATGCGGTCGAACATGCTGTTGCGCACGCGCTGCGCGAAGCTGGCGACGACATATGTCTCGCCCAGTGCAAAGCGCGTGCCGGGCGCAGCGAAGATGTCGAGATCGCCGTCCCAGAAGGCGTTGCCGCTGGTGGTCAACCTGTCGCCGATGCCGCCACCGAACAGGTCGATGCGCAGGCGGCCGGTGTTGTCCAACACAAGATTGCCGTCAATACTCAAGGTGCCTGGCATGCTGGTCAGGCCAGGGTCGAGCGTCCCTGTGTTGGTCAGAGCAGTGTTGACATTAACTGTCCTGATGGTACCCAGGCCCCGCATCAAGCCAGCGTTGGCGAAGTTGCCACTGGTGGTCGCGAGTTGAGCCGCCGAGGCAATCTCCACGGTGCCGGTGTTCTGGAAGGCTGCGTCCACCTGCACGGTGCCAGAGACAACATCCAGCAGACCGTTGTTCTTGAAGCCGCCGATAAAGGTCAGGCCCAGACCGTCACGGCGGTAGGTGCCATTGTTGACGGGCCCGCCCAGGCCGAGTGTCTTGAAGCCAGTGGAAGTGGCAGCACCGGCATCGGTGAAGGTGGTGCCAGCGGCGATGTTGAGTTGCGCTGCCGGGTAGCTGGTGCTGCCTTGGCTGTAGGAAGTGCCCACGATCAAGCGGCCATTGCCGGCCGACCACGTGGCATTGCCGTTCAGGTTGATGACGTGGCTGTAGTTGATGTCGATGGCCGAAGCGCCATTGAACGACGCAACGCCGGCCACATTGAGCGTGCCGCCACTCTGCGAGCTGCTAGCGCCAAACGTGCCGCCATTGAAGACCATTGAACCCGTGTTCAAGACACCTGGCCCGGTGAGCACGCCACCGTTGATGACCAAAGACGACACGCCATGCGTCCCTTCAAAACGCGAGCTGCCGGCGTCCACCTGCCAGGCGCCGCCGATGACAGCGTTGCTGCCCACCACCACACTGCCGGCGTACTGCTGCACCAGGCCGTTGTTCTGCACACTGCCGGCCGTGAAGTTGACGTTGGCCAGATACAGCGTGCTGCCACTGGCAACCTTGACCAAACCGCTGGATCTGCTGCTGAAGTTGCCGCCGGCAAAGCTGAAGTTGCCGCTGGCAATGTCCAGCGTGCCCATGTTGTTGAAGCCCCCGGCAAAGGTCTCGCCCAAGCCTTGCCGGCGATAGATGCCGTTGTTGTTGACTGCCCCACCCAGGCCCAGCGTCTTGAGCCCCGTGGCACTGGCCGCGCCGGCATCGGTGAAGGTGGTGCCAGCGGCGATGTTGAGCTGGGCTGCGGGGTAGCTGGTGCTGCCTTGGCTGTAGGCCGAGCCCACGATCAGGCGGCCATTGCCAGCCGACCAGTTGGCATTGCCGTGGAGGTTGAGGACGTGGCTGTAGTTGAGGTCTTGAGCCGATGTGCCGTTGAACGCGCTATTGCCGCTGACGTTCATGACGCCACCGTTCTGAGCCGCCGTGCTGCCGAAAGTGCCACCAGCAAAATTCAGCGTGCCCACGCTGAGCGTCGACGTGGTGGCCAGCGTCCCGCCATTCAAGAACAAGGTTCCCACGCTTCGCGGGTCGCGTGCCAGCAGGCTTCCCGTGCTCGTGAAGGTGATGGTCGCGCTGTCGTTGCTGCCTGGCACACCCAACAGCGTCCACTTGCTTGGGTCGTCCCAAAAGCCTCCGCCACCCTGCCAGATGTAATCAACCGCCCTGGCTGGCATGCTCAACGTCAACAAGGCCAAAGCCAGCGTCGTCAGGCGTGTGCCCAGATGGGTCGGGTGGTCATGTCTGAGGCACCTGGTATGGAGATTCAACATCAGTTTTCCTTCGGTTTTGCGGCGTGGTCGGATGGTCGATACAGAGACCGTCAAGACGCTGGTGGGCCATCACAATTGCGAATTGACGTTGGGCGCGGTTGGCGCCAATTGGCGGTCAGCTTCGCCCGCCGCAGTCTGCTTGTGCCACCGGCGGTTGTCTTTACCTAGACAGGCAAGATCCGGCGTGTCTTTGCTTGTGTTCCCCGTGACTTGGGGGGGGTGATTCAAGGCGTCGTTTTCCGTTGCCGCATCGGCCACGCTGGCCGGCAACGCCGCCACGCTGCGCCACAGCGTCGCCACCAGCTCGGCCTGGCGTGACACGCCGATCTTGGTCATCGCCGCCTTGGCATGCGCCTGCACGGTGTTGGTCTGCACGCCCAGCTGCGCGGCGATGGTCGCGGTGGTGTGGCCTTCGGCCAGCGCGCTGGCCACCTCGGCCTCGCGCAGGGTCAGGTCGAACAGCTGGCGGGCGATGGGCGCGTCGATGCGCTGCAGGCGGTGCGACCGGCAGCGCAACAGCAGGCTGCCCGCCGGAACCGCAGCGCCGCCGGGTTCCAGCAGCAGGCTCAGCTGCGACCGTTGTGGCGTGGGCAGGGCCAGCGCTGCGCGCTCGCCACGCACGGCCTTTGCCAGCGCCTGCGGCCAGCGTGGTGACGCGGTCAGCACCCGCAGCACGCCGTCCTCCAGCACCAGCAAGGCCGGGTGCAAGGCCAGCAGGCGACGGCCCGCTGCATTGACGTGCAGCACAAGCAGGCTGCCGTCCAGCCACAGGCAGGCATCGTCGTGGTCAGGCCAGGGCAGGGTGGTGAACTGGCAAGCGGAATCGGACATCGGTGTGACGTAATGGCAATGCGGTGGTTGCATCGCCCAGTACAGTCGATGGCCGTTATTGCCCCGTTATGTGGCCGCCTGGACGCCCCCGCCATGCCCATTGACATGCCGCCTGCCCTGGCTGCCGCTCCGATCGATTCGCCGTCTGGCCTGTTGTGCCTGCTGGGCACGCCCCGGCTTTTGCCACCCTGCGGCGCGCCAGTGGTGCTGGGCCCGCGTGATGCTGCATTGCTGGCCCTGGTGGTGCTGCACGGGCCGCTGGCCCGGGCCACCTTGGCGGGCTGGATGTGGCCCGATCTGGCGCCAGCGCGGGCGCTGAACAACCTGCGCCAGCGCCTCTTCCAGCTGCGCCAGCAGGCAGGCGCAGCGTTGCTGCATGCAAACGACAACCTGACCCTGGCTGCCGGTTGGTGCCATGACTTGGTGCCCCGGCCCACGCAGTGGCGCACCGGCGATGCCCTGCCGCAGCTGCTGGGCGGTGTCGATCTGCGGGCCTGGCCGGCGCTGGCCGACCGCATCGACACCGAACGCCAGCGCTGGCAGCGCGGCTGGCGCGACGCCATGGTCGGCCATGCCGAGCAACTGGAGGCGGCCGGCCGCCTGGCCGAGGCACAGACGGCCGCCACAGCCGTGGTGCAGGCCGACCCCGTGAGCGAGCATGCCCACCGCCGGCTGATGCGTCTGCATTACCTGCGCGGCGACAACGCCGCCGCCTTGCTTGCCTATGCCGATTGCCGGCGTCTGCTGCAGCAGCATCTGGACACTGGCCCGGGCGCGGAGACCGAGGCGATGCGCGACCTGGTCGCCTCGGGTGTCGCGTTGCACCGGCCCGCTGTCGCCCCTGCAGCCCGCCACCCCCCTGCGTCGGCCGCGCCCACCAGCGGCCGGCAGGCCACGCAGCCGCCCCTGTCCCAGCCGCAGCAGCGTGCCATGCTGCGCCGCCCGCCGGTACTGGTCGGCCGCGACGCCGCCTGGCAGGCCATGGCCACCGCCTGGCATGCCGGCCAGGCGATCGTGCTGCAAGGCCCGTCCGGTGTTGGCAAGACCCGTCTGGCCGAGGACTTTGCCCGCGCCCAGGGCGCCGTGCAGGTGTTGCAAGCGCGGCGTGCCGAGCATGGGCAGCCGCTGTCGGCGCTGGCCCGCTGGCTGGGCAGCTTGCAGCCGCTGCTGCCACTGCCGCCGGCCTGGGCGTGGGCGGTGCTGGCGCCTCTGTTGCCACAGTCGCTGCCGCACACGCTGCCACATTCGCTGGCAGGCTCGCTGCCAGGTTCGCTGCCGGCGCCGGGCCAGGCTGGCCAGCCCGGCGAGCCTGCCCCATCGCTGCAGCGGCTGCAACAGGCGGTGCTGGCCTGGCTGGCGCCCTGGCAGCAGGCTGGCCTGGGCGCGCTGCTGATCGACGACTGGCCCTGGATCGACAGCACATCGCTGCAGGTGCTGGTGGCCTGGCTGCACCAGGACGCCACGCTGCCGACCCGGCTGTTGCTGGTGCAGACCGCCGACAGTGCCGACGCGGCCCAGCTGCCCGCTGCCGCGCCGCCCTGGTGGTTGCAAGGCAGCCTCGACAGCCCGTTGCTGCTGCCATTGGCGCCGTTGCCGTTGCCCGGGCTGGCCGATCTGCTGGCCGACCTGCGTGTGGCGCGGGCCCTGCCTGGCATCGAAGACGCCCAACTGCCCTTGCTGGCGCAGCGCCTGCACCAGGCCAGCGGCGGCCTGCCTGGCGCTGCGCTGGCCCTGCTGCGTGCGCTGCCGGCTGCGGCATGGTGCATGGCCGCAGGCCGCACGGCCCGCCCCACGCCGGGCGAAGACCCGGCGGCTGTGCGGCAATCGGCGGCAACTCTTGCGATTGCGGCGGTGGTGGCCGAGCGCACGGCGGCCCTGCCGCCATCGGCATTGCGCCTGCTGCGCCTGGCGGCGTTGGCCGGTGCGCAGTTCGACGTGCCGTTGGCAGCTGCGGTGCTGGGCGTGCATGCGCTGGACCTGAGCGACGACTGGGCCCGGCTGGCCGATGCCCACTGGCTGGACATGGACGGCCTGCTGCCGGCGCCGCTGCGCGACCCGGTGGCCGCTGTGGTGCCGCCTGCCATCCGCCAGTTGCTGCATGCCCAGCTGGCACAGGCTTTGGCGGCAGACGGCGCTGCGCCCGAACACTGCCGGCACCACTGGGCTGCCGCCCAGCGCTGGCCCGAGGCTGCTGCCGCTGCGGCCGACACCGCCCGCCAAGCCAGGGCTGCGCACATGGCGCGCGCCGAACTGGCCGCCTGGGACGCCGCCGCGCAGGCCTTTGAAGCCGCTGGCGACGCTGTCGGCGCCTGGCTGGCACGGCAGGGCGCGGTCTGGGCGGCGCTGTCGATCGAGCCCACCGCCCGGTTGCTGCAGCGCGCCGTGCTGCTGCACGACACCGCTGGCACTGCGCAGCAACGCATCGATGCCTTGCTGGCGCACAGCCGGGTGGCGCTGGACGCATCTGAAAGTGCGCTGGCGCTGGCGCCGGCCGAACAGGCGCTGGCCCTGGCCACGGTGGCCGGTGACACCGGCCGCGCCTTGCACGCCACCGGCTGGCTGTGGCTGGCCCGGGCGCTGGCCGGCGCGGTGCAGCCCGCGCTGGCGCAACTGCAAGCCTGCGCCCAGGCCGCAGCCGCGCTGCCTGATCTGCACCTGCACCTGCATCAGCGTCTGCGTCTGCGCCTGGACGTGCTGGGTGCGCTGGGCTACGTGCAGCACATGGCCGGCCAGTACCGTGCTGCCATGGTCTCCATCGCTGCGGCGGCCGACTGTGCCGAGCAACTGGGCGCCCTGGGCGACGCGCGTGAGCAGTGGCTGAACCTGCTGCTGTGCGCCAACGCGCTGGGCGACCGGCCGCAGGCTTTGCAGGCTGGCGACCGGGCGATGGCGCTGTGGCGCCGCCAGGGCGAGCCGGCCGGCGCTGCGGTGCCGACCTTGCAGCTGGAGGTGGGCCAGCTGCAGGTGGCGCAAGGCCAGTTCAGCAGTGGCCTGCCGCTGTTGGAGCAGGCGCTGGCCCACTTCCGCAGCCAGCCCGGCACGGTCTGGCGGGTCATCGCCGAGCACCGCCTGGCCAACGCCTGGCTGCGCCTGGGCCAGCCGGCGCGGGCGCGCCAGGCGCTCACCACACTGCCCGACGATGCCAGCGCAGGCGGGCGGGCGGTGCGTGCCGTGGTGCTGGCCCGGCTGGCGCAATGGGCCGGCCAGCCGGCCGAGGCCTTGCTGGCCGATGCGCTGCAACGCCATGGCGACCGGCTGGACCCGATGGACAGACGCGCACTGCTGCTGCAACTGGCTGCCACTGAAGCGCCGGCAGCGGCGCTGGTGCGCTGCAACGCGCTGCTGCACACGCTGGGCGGGCATCCTGCCGATGCTGGCGATGCTGGCGGTGCGGCTGGTGCGGCCAGTGCCGCCGATGCCGCAGATGCTGGCGCCGCTGGGGAGACCACCAACCAGCCCGCCCTG
>JBBRJU010000090.1:0-7646 GCA_038218895.1 Burkholderiales bacterium | reverse complement strand
GGTCAGGAAGACCTGGTGGGCTTTTTCGTCGACGGTGAAATCACCGGGATCGATCACGCCTTCACCGGTGCGCGGGTCGGCCTCGCCGATCTGCTTTTTCAGGCTCGGGATGACGCTGTTGATGCGCACGTACATTTCGGTGTGGTCTTCGGCCTGGCCGCTGATGATCAGCGGCGTGCGGGCTTCGTCGATCAGGATCGAATCGACCTCGTCGACGATGGCGAAGTTCATGCCGCGTTGCACCCGGTCACGCAACTCGTAGACCATGTTGTCGCGCAGATAGTCGAAGCCGAATTCGTTGTTGGTGCCGTAGGTGACATCGGCGGCGTAGGCGGCCTGCTTTTCCTCGCGCGACATGCCGGGCACGTTGACGCCCACCGTCAGCCCCAGGAAGCGGTAGAGCTGGCCCATCCAGTCAGCGTCGCGCCGGGCCAGGTAGTCGTTGACCGTGACCAGATGCACACCCTTGCCGGACAGCGCATTCAGGTACACCGGCAGCGTGGCCATCAGGGTCTTGCCTTCGCCGGTGCGCATCTCGGCGATCTTGCCGTTGTGCAGCGTCATGCCGCCGATCAACTGCACGTCGAAGTGGCGCATCTTCAGGCTGCGTTTGCCGGCCTCACGCACGGCTGCAAAAGCCTCGGGCAACAAGTCATCCAGCGCTGTGCCCTGGGCCACACGCTGGCGGAACTCATCGGTCTTGGCACGCAGCGCGGTGTCGTCCAGCGCCTCGAACTGCGGCTCCAGCGCGTTGATCTTGTCGACCACGCGGCGTTTCTGCTTCAGCATGCGCTCATTGCGGCTGCCGAAAATCGAAGTGAGAAGATTGGGCAACATGCGGCGTCAGGTGGCTGTGCGCCAGGTGTCCAGGCGGGCTACGCGCCAAGACGGCACGCGGAACCACGCACGAGAGGACCCAGGCTTGTGTGTCTAGGGCGCCGGCAAGCCGGCTGGATCGATACAGGCTCCCATCCAGGTGAGGCCGGTGCTGCCGCCTGCAAGATGGGCTGAGGGCACCGGTGCGTCTTGGGCCGGTGTCCACCTGAAACAGCGTCAAAGTCTACCATCGGGGTATTCTCGGCTGATGGCGTCTGACCCCCTGCGTGCCCGTGCCCCGCCACTGCCCAGCCACACCCTGGCCATCGGCCAGGCTCTGGCCGGCAGTGAGCCACTGGCGCTGCTGTCGCGCCGGATGCGTGAATCGCAGGAGCGGCTGGCCGCCATCACACCGCTGCTGCCCCCGGCGATGCGCGCCTCGGTGCGCGCCGGGCCGATTGACGAGACCGGCTGGAGCCTGCTGGCGTCGAGCAATGCGGTGGCGGCCAAGCTGCGGCAGATGCTGCCGGCGCTGGAGGCGCATCTGCGCACCAGCGGCTGGGACGGTCCGCCGCTGCGGGTCAAGCTGCTGAGCCCGGGTTGAAGGGCGAAGACGGCTGCGCCGGCCGCCGGTATGGCCAATGGCCATGGCAACAGCAATGTCCTGGTCGGGCGCGCTGCGGTCAGGCTGGAGGTCGACCGCTGCAGAGAGTCAAAAGCACACGCCACACATTGACACGCCACACATTGACACGCTGCAAAGCGCAGTCGCTGCGCGGCTGTCGGCCGCCGTGATGCGCTCCTAAAGTCGTTGCATCGATCACGCAGGCAGGAGGCCAACATGACATTCCACCTGGTAAGTGGACATCTGCTCCGCACGGCGGCTCTCGCCGCAGCACTGCTGCCACTGCCGACGCTGACGCTGGCAACACCGGACGCGGGCAGCCAGGTGTCGATCACCGGTGCGCTGACGAGTTTTCGCTCGGCGCTGAACCCGTATGTCGCCGGTGGGGACGGCATGCTCAATGGTGTCGCGCTGGTGGTCGACCCGAATCTGCCGCCCGTGCGCTATGTCGGCGCTGATCCCACAGCTTTTTCACAGTCACGGACGGTTGCACTTGTCGCCAGGACGACGTCGGTGCAATTCGAATACCCCAGCCTGATCGGCCTGGACTATGCCAACCCCAACGTGGTGTCGTTTGCAGCCGCACCGCCGTCCGTCGTCAGCGAGGGCGACACCTTCAAGATCGGCACGCTGACCTACACCAATGGGTTCTGGTACCCGTTTGCCAGCGTCGGGCTGTCGATCACCACACACTCCGCCACTGCGGCACTGGACGGTCACAACTTCAGCGGCGACATCATCGTCAAGGTCTCGGCACCGTACGATGAGAACGACGCTGAAGACAACGCCGACTATTTCTATCTGCAGGACGCAGACGGGCCGCTGACAACTCTGGGATCGGCGCGGGTCTATGAGCGCGCCTACCAGCCGCCCACGTTGCCGGGCAACACAGGCACAGTCGATGTGTATGCGAGGATCGGTTCGCTGGTGCCGGTGCGCTTCGACCACCCGAGCGCCGACGCGTTCCTGTCGAGCAGCCTCGACCCGGTCATCAGCAGCGTGCCCGAAGCCACAAGCCAGGCCATGATGGCCGTCGGCCTGCTGGCTGCATGGCTGCTGTCGGCGTGGCGGCGGCGTGCTTGAAGCGGCGCAGAACTGCTGGCGACAACTCGGCCGCCTGGGTGGTGCCGGCTATCCGAATCGAACGGATGACCTACCGCTTACAAGGCGGTTGCTCTACCAACTGAGCTAAGCCGGCACGGCTACAGCGAATTCTAGGCTGGCGACAGGACAGGAACCCGCCGCCGGTCTGTCTACTTCACCCGCTTCAGCGCAGGCCGGCCCCCAGCAGGCGCCGGAGGTTCCGGCGGCGGCTCATCGGCCGCTGGCGCCACTGTCGGGACGGGCGCGACGGCTTCATCGTCGTCGCCGGCAGACCGCGCCAGCCGCAAGCCCGACTTGGCCGGTTCGGCGAGTGCAGGTGGCGCGCCAGCCGCAGCCGGTCCGGTGGGCACCGGAAAGGCCATGCCCTGGCCATTCTCTCGGGCGTAGATGGCCACCACATGGTCGACCGGCACCACGATCTCGCGCGAGACGCCGCCGAAGCGCGCCTTGAACTCGATGAACTCATTGCCGAGCTGCAGGCCACTGCTCGCCTCGAAGCCGACGTTGAGCACGATCTCGTTGTTCTTGACGTACTCCATCGGCACCTGCACGCCCGCCGACACATGCACCGCCAGGTACGGCGTGAAACCGTTGTCGGTGCACCAGTCATGCAGGGCGCGGATCAGGTACGGCCGGGTGGAGCTACCCTGCTCGTCCGGTGCGGGCGGTTTGCGCATGCGCGGATCCCGGCGGCCTACTTGCGCATCACTTTCTCGGACGGCGTCAATGCCTCGATATAGGCCGGGCGCGAAAAGATGCGCTCGGCGTACTTCAGCAACGGCGCAGCGTTCTTCGACAGGTCGATGCCGTAATAGTCCAGGCGCCACAGCAACGGCGCGATGGCGACATCGAGCATGCTGAAGTCGTCACCGAGCATGTACTTGTTCTTCAGGAAGATCGGCGCCAGCTGGGTGAGCCGCTCGCGGATCTGGCTGCGGGCCTTCTCCAATTGCTTGTCGTTGGCCTTGACGCCGCCCCGGCTTTCCAGCAAGTTGACGTGGGCGAACAGTTCCTTCTCGAAATTGAACAGGAACAGGCGCACCCGTGCACGGGCCACCGGGTCGCCGGGCATCAGCTGTGGATGCGGGAAGCGCTCGTCGATGTACTCGTTGATGATGTGGCTCTCGTACAGGATGAGGTCGCGCTCCACCAGGATGGGCACCTCGTTGTACGGATTCATCAGCGCAATGTCTTCGGGCTTGGCGAACAGGTCGACATCCCGGATCTCGAAATCCATGCCCTTCTCGAACAGCACGAAGCGGCAGCGGTGCGAATAGGGACAGGTCGTTCCGGAGTAAAGCACCATCATGGCAGCGGGTTCCCAGTGAAGCAGTGGCACAAAAAACAATGCGCGCAGGGCGCCCGAAGGTCAGCCGCTGCGCGCCAGGCCCGGGCTTGGCAGCCAGGCCTGCAGGTCAATCGTTACTTGATGTCTTTCCAGAAAGCGGCGTTCAGACGCCAGGCGATCAAGGTGAACACGGCCAGGAACAACATCACCCAGACGCCCATGCGCACGCGCTGATTCTGCGCCGGCTCGCCCATCCACTGCAGATAAGCCACCAGGTCGGCGATTGCCAGGTCGTAGTCTGCCTTGCTCAGCGATCCAGGCTTGGTCTGCTCGAAGCCCTTGAAGACGGACACCACCTTGGCCGGGTCGTGCGGGTCTTTCACATCGGTGAAGATGGCACGCTGTTCGCCCTGCAGATCCCACAGCACATGCGGCATCGCAGCGTTGGGGTACACCAGATTGTTCCACCCGATCGCGCGGGATTCGTCGCGGTAGAAGGTGCGCATGTAGGTGTAGAGGTAATCGGCGCCACTGCCCTTGCTCTGTGACGCCCGCGAACGGGCGATCACGGTCAGATCAGGCGGTTGCGCACCGAACCAGTCCTTGGCGTCCTTGGCGCTGATCGAGACGGTCATCAAATCGCCCACCTTGCCGCCTGCGAACAACAAGTTCTGCTTGATCTGGGCTTCGGTCAAACCGATGTCCGTCAAGCGGTTGTAGCGCATGAAGGCTGCCGCGTGGCAGTTCAGGCAATGGTTGACGAACAACTTGGCGCCGTTCTGCAACGCAGCCATGTTGGTGATGCGTTCTTTCGGGAACTTGTCCCAGGCCACACCGCCCTCGGCGGCCAGGGCGCCAGAGCAAAAGGCCAGTGCGGCCAGCAGGCTTGCGATGATTCTTTTCATTGTGTATTGCTCCTGACTCAATGCGGGACGAAGACCACGCGGTCAGGCACCGGCTTGAAGGTCCCGATGGTGCTCCACCACGGCATCAGCAGGAAAAAGCCGAAGTAGAACAGCGTGCCGATCTGGGACACCAGGGTACCCATGTCAGACGGTGGCTGGATGCCCAGGTAGCCCATCACCGCGAAGAACACCAGGAAAATGCCGTACAGCACCTTGTGCCAGTTGGGTCGGTAGCGCAGGGACTTGGCCTGCGAATTGTCGAGCCAGGGCAGGAAGAACAGGATCACGACCGCGCCGCCCATCACCACCACGCCCCAGAACTTGGCGTCGAAGGTCTTGAGCAGGGCGATGCCGATGATCGCGCCCACCGCGATGCCGATGCGGGCCTTGCCCTTGACCGACAACAGCGCCACCACACCAGCGATGCCGATGAGTCCGCACAGCACGTTGACCATCGGGTCGGTGGTGGCGCGCAGCATCGAGTAGTAGGGCGTGAAATACCACACCGGCGCAATGTGTGCGGGCGTCTTCAGCGGGTCGGCCGGGATGAAGTTGTTGTACTCCAGGAAGTAGCCACCCAGCTCGGGGCCGAAGAAGATGATGGCGCAAAACACCATCAGGAACACGCCAACACCAAAGATGTCGTGCACCGTGTAGTACGGGTGGAAGGGAATGCCGTCCAGCGGAATGCCCTTGTCGTCCTTCTTGGCCTTGATCTCGACGCCGTCGGGGTTGTTGGACCCCACCTCATGCAACGCGATGATGTGCGCCACCACCAGGCCCAGCAGCACCAGCGGCACTGCAATGACGTGGAAGCTGAAGAAGCGGTTGAGCGTTGCATCGCCCACCACGAAATCACCGCGGATCAGCAGCGCCAGGTCGGGGCCGATGAACGGCACGGCGGCAAACAGGTTCACGATCACCTGGGCGCCCCAGTAGGACATCTGGCCCCAGGGCAGCAGGTAACCCATGAAGGCTTCCGCCATCAATGCCAGGAAGATGGCACAGCCGAATACCCAGACCAGTTCGCGCGGCTTGCGGTAGCTGCCATACATCATGCCGCGCCACATGTGCAGGTAGACAACCACGAAGAACATCGACGCACCGGTGGAGTGCATGTAGCGGATCAGCCAACCCCAGGGCACGTCGCGCATGATGTACTCGACCGACGCAAAGGCCAGTGCTGCGTCGGGCTTGTAGTGCATCACCAGGAAGATGCCGGTGACGATCTGGATCACCAGCACCAGCAACGCCAGCGACCCGAAGAAATACCACATGTTGAAGTTCTTCGGGGCGTAGTACTCGGAGAGATGCTCCTTGTACAGCTTGGTGGCCGGAAACCGGTTGTCCACCCATGTCATCAGCTTCACACCCACCGGGGCACCGGCTGGAGCTGTCTTGAAATCTGCCATGTCGTGTTGACCTCAATGCTGGATGGGGACGTTCAGGACTTCTGGTCCTCGCCGATCAGCAAGCGCGAATCGGACAGGAACATGTGCGGTGGCACTTCGAGATTGTCAGGCGCGGGCTTGTTCTTGAACACCCGGCCGGCCAGGTCGAAGGTGGAGCCATGGCAAGGGCAGAGAAAGCCGCCTTGCCAGTCGTCGGGCAGCGACGGCTGGGCGCCCATGGTGAACTTCTCCGACGGCGAGCAGCCCAGGTGCGAACAGATGCCCACAGCGACCAGCAACTCAGGCTTGATCGAGCGGGCCGTGTTGCGGGCGTAGGCAGGCGTCAGTTCGCCCGGGTTGCGCTTGCTGTCGGGGTCGGCTAGCTGCGGGTCGAGCGTCTTGAGCGCCTGCACCTGCTCGGGCGTGCGGCGCACGATCCACACCGGTTTGCCGCGCCACTCGACCGTCATCATCTCGCCCGGCTTCAGTGCGCTGACGTCGGCCTCGACGGCGGCGCCGGCGGCCTTGGCGCGTTCAGACGGTGCGAATGTGCTGACAAAGGGCACGGCCACCGCCACGCCGCCGAGGGCACCAGCGCCAGCTGTGATCGCCACCCAGGTGCGACGGCTCTGGTTGACGCTGCTGTCAGTGGGGGTGTCGCTCATGAAAATCCTCTTTCGGTCGGCCCGCTGATTGCCACGCTTGCTGCACTGGTGCGGTGGTTCAAGGTGGCTGGCGCTGAGATGGGCCGCAATGGTCTCAGGGACAACCCGAGATTCTAGCGGACCCCACGTGCGCACCCCATTGCGGTGGGGTGCGATTGACTTCAATGCCGCGACACCGATACTGTGGCGCGGCCGCGCCAGCGCCCCGTGCTCTGCAGTCCAACAACCCACCAGGAACATTCATGAGTTTTACCAGCGAATTCAAGCAATTTGCCCTCAAGGGCAATGTGATGGACCTCGCCGTCGGCGTGATCATCGGTGCTGCTTTCGGCAAGATCGTCGACTCGATGGTGAAGGACCTGATCATGCCGTTGGTGAACCTGATCACCGGCGGGCAGGTCGATTTCTCGAACAAGTACCTGGTGCTGTCGGGCAATGTGCCGGCCGGTGCCGCGCTGGTCGAAGCACAAAAAGCCGGCAACGTGTTCGCCTATGGCAGTTTCCTGACCATCGCCATCAACTTCGTCATCCTGGCCTTCGTGATCTTCTTGATGGTCAAGCAAATGAACCGGTTGAAGCGCGCCGAGCCGCCGCCACCGCCCGCTCCGCCGGCGCCCACGCCAGAGGACGTGCTGCTGCTGCGCGAGATCCGCGACGCGCTGAAAAGGTGACCGCGCTGCGCAGCAGCAGCCCCGGCTGCGCAGCGTGACAAGTGTTGCCGGCGCAGGGGTGGCGGCCCGGGCAGGGTCAAGTCGGGCGGCTGGCGGCCGATAAAGCAGGAGTGAAGAGGCCCAGCATGGCCGCCAGGTGCCCCAGCCCGGGGTGGCCGGCGGCCGGATCCGTCAGCCCGCC
>JBBRJU010000089.1:0-7677 GCA_038218895.1 Burkholderiales bacterium | reverse complement strand
CCCTGCCCCTGCCCATCGACCTGGATGACGCCACCGTGGCCATCTACCTGGACGAGATCCGCGCGCCGCCGGCGGTGCGTGAGCGTTGGGCGGCGCTGCGTGCGCGCGGTGTGCGCTGGCAAGAGCGCTATGTGAAGCATGCCCGCATCGAGCTGCCGGCGGACATGCCGTCGGCCGCCAGCGCCGGCCCGGCCGGCGCGTCAGGCGGCACACCGGGGCTGGACCTGCAAGCCGACCTGCCCGCCGGCCCGCTGCGGGTTGGCGCCAGGCTGCGGGTGCAACTGCTGCGCGACGGCCAGCCGCTGGCCGGCCTGCCGGTGGTGCTGCGCAACGACCTGAGCCCTCTGGCGCTGTGGCACCGCAGTGATGCCGACGGCTGGATCACCGCCGTGCTGCCACTGGCCGCGCGCTGGCTGCTGAGCGGCGTCGACCTGCGCCCGTCCGACACCCAGCCCGACGGCTGGGACAGCCGCTTCGTCAGCCTGCGCATCGAGACACTGCCGCAGCGCTGAAATGTTGACGGCGCGGCCAAGCGGAACTGCGGGCCAGCGTCGCCTGCCTGCCCACCGCGTTGGTGCACAGCGACGAGCAGGCGAAGCGCTTCGGCCTGCTGGAGCAGGCGTCCAGCAGCCGACCGATGACAAGCCTGGGCCGGGCATCTACATCCGTTCACTGGTCGGCATGGAGCGCAGGGCGGTCCACCAGGCGTTCGATGCGTTCATGTCGGGCACCACCGCCACACCCAACCAGCTGGAGTTCATCGACCTAGTGTCAAGCTCAACGCCAACGGCGTGGTCGAGGCCGGGCCCTTGTATGAATCGTCCTCCCTCGGCATCAGCCCGCCAGGGCCAGAGGCGCTGTTTCCGGCGGCCACGGTCGCGCGCACGTTCCAGATCCTCGCTCAGATCAAGCAACGCGCCGTGGCATGGCCAGCCGATCAGACCACCGGTTGCGGATGCGCGCTCTCGCTGCGGGGTGCAGCGGCCGCATTCAACAGCAGCGGCTGGGCCGACTGGCTGCCGTTGACGTCGGCGATCAGCGTGCTGGTGTAGCTGACGTAGGCATCCACCGATGCGGTGGCGCTGTCGGGCACGGTGGCCGTGGGCATGGTCGGCAGGCTTGTCGGAAGGTCCGGGTCGGACCCACCTCCGCAGGCCGAAAGCAGGGCTGCGGTGGCGGCAGCCGCGCACAAGCGCCAGGTCGTGTTCATGTTCGTGTCTCCTGATGTGACGGGTTATGCCGCAGGTTGTGCTGCGTCACTGGCTGCCCGGCAGCGGCGTGTTCAGGTACGGGAAGCCCGGCAGCAGCGGCACCACAGCCTGGTCGACCGCATCGTGCAGCTTGAAGGCGGTTTCTTTCAGCGGCACCTTGGACGGGTTGCAGTCGGCGCCGAAGCCCAGCGCGTTGGTGGTGCCGTTGGCCATGCACAGGCCGCCCATCACCGCCACCAGCGAGATGTCGACCACGTCGTCCTTCGGGCGGCGGCCGTTGGGATAGCCCGCGTTGTCGCTGCCGCCAGCCAGGATGTTGCCGACGATGCCCAGGCGGTTCTGCTGCGCAAACGCCACCGGCGCAATGGCGGTGTTCAGACGCAGCATCTCCGAGCCCACCACATTCTTCGGCTGGTTCACCCCGGCGATGCCGGTCAGGAAGGTGGTGACCAGGTCATTGCGCGGGAAGTTGGTCGGCGCGATGCCGGGCAGCGCCAGCGCAATCTCCAGCAGTGCCGGCAGCGTCGGGTTGGTCACATAGTCGATGAACTGGCCGTCACCCGACGGCGCCGAGGCATTGAACTTGTCCTTGTCCTTCAGGCCGATCACCACCTCGTTGACCAGCGGCATGCCCAGGCGCGACACCTGCACCCAGGCGCCGCCGGGCTTCTCGGTCGTCTGGTGGCCAGACGGCGGCATGGGGTTGAGCAGCCGCGCCTGGCGCAGGCTGGCGGTGGTCCAGCCGCCGATCACGTCGTCCCCCGCGTCGCCGGCCTTCAGGCAGCTGCGGTGCACCTCCAGCGCCAGCGTGGTCACGTTCTTGTCACCGATGGTGTTGGGCAAGGCACCAATGTTGGCCGGGTTCGTGATCACGGCCACCGGCGCATTGACCAGGTCGAAGATCGTGCCCAGGTTGACGGCGAACGGGTCCTGCCGCTGGCCCACGAACAGCTTGGCCGGTATGGCACAGCCCGGCAGGTTCACGCTGTAGATGTGCCTGGCGGCATAGCCGGGGTAGTCGGGGATTGTCTTCCTGCCGATGTTGTCTACCGGCTTGTCGAACACCGCGCCACCGCCGCTGGCATTGGTGGCAGCTGCCGCCGTGCCGGTGCGGCGGTCGCCACGCACCACGGTGAGGCTGAACTTCTCGGCCAGGTTCAAATTGCCGTCACGCACCTGGGCCACCTGGCCGGCCTGCATCAGCGGGATGGCCACGTTCTTGCCGCCGATGGGCAGCGTCACACCAGCGCCACCGTTGGCCAGGGTGTTGGTGAAGCGGAACTGGAAGCTCAGGTCTTCCTTCGCGTCGCCGTTGTTGTCGACATGGATTTCATACAGCGCGTTGGGGTCCATCGCGAAGTAGTTCGGGCCGCCGTAGGCATCTTGCAGCGGCTGGTAGTTGGCGATCAGCGTCACAAAGTCGGCGCGACCGGGCTCGTAGCTGCGGAACATGTAGAAGTCGGTGCCATCCACCTTCGGCGCGGTGGTGATGAACGGCGCCTCGCGGTGGCTGGCGGCGCCCACCGGGCCGGCGGCGGCCAGCAGCAGGGCGGCCAACAGCGGTGTGAGCGCAAACAAGGACTTGGACATGGGGTCTCCTCGGGTAAATAGGGTGGCGTGAGCATCGGCATACGCGGCCTGCGCCGCTGCAGATGCAAACTTGTTGGCTGAGCGGCCAAGGACTTGCGCTGCACCCCGCGTTCCGGGGGGGCGGGGCAATGGAGAGGGCCGCTGCCAAAACCGCGCTGCATCCAGCACCGGCCGCCATGCGTAGGTGGTCACTCCAACCGGAGACACGCCATGACCCCATTGCCCCTGCTCACCCGCGCCCTGCGCACTGCTGCGCTGGCCCTGCTGCCGCTGCTCGCCCTGGCGCCCGCCGCACACGCCGGCCCGCTGGTGTTTGCGCCGTTCTCTGGCAGCGGCAATCTGTTTGTGATCGACCCGATCGCCGGCACAGGCGCCTGGAACGGCGGCATCGCGCAATTCGCCGAGCCGGGGCTGGCCGACCCGCTGGAGTTCGCCAGCCTGGTGTTGTTCACCGTCGATCCACTGACGCAGATGCTGAGCGGCAACTTCAGCTTCACCCGCAGCAGCGACCTGGGCGCCAGCATTTTCGGCCTGGTGACCGGCAGCATCAGCGATGCCGACCCTGGTACCGCCGTGTTCGGCAGCAGCGCGCAATTCGTACTGGAGTACAGCATCCTCGGCGGCACCGGCGACCTCGCCGGCGCCAGCGGCTTCGGCCTGTCGTTCCTGCAGTTCGACCCGGCGGGCGTGACCGGCACCGGCATCGGCAACGGCAACGGCAACGACACCGACAATTTCCAGGAAAACGGGCTGCTGGCTTTCAGCGTGCCCGAACCCGGCACGCTGCCGCTGCTGGCCGGCGCACTGGGGGTGCTGGCGGTACTTCGCCACCGCCGCCGCAGGCTGCACTGAGCACGCAGCTGTCCTTGGCCCCTGCCCGCTCGTCGGATCGGACGATGGGCGCACCGCAGGGCGCTGCTTAGGATGACCTGCCCACCGAGACCCGAGGAGAGCCTGCCCATGACCGCCCCCGCCGTGCTGATCGAACGCCTGCCTGACCATGTCACCCTGGTCACCATCAACCGGCCAGACGCGCGCAACGCTGTCAACGGCGACGTGGCCACCGGGCTGGATGCCGCGATCACCCAGACCGAAGCCGACCCCGACACCTGGGTGGTCATCCTCACCGGCGCCGGCAGCGATGCCTTCAGCGCCGGCGCCGACCTGAAAGCCGTCTCCAGCGGCAACGGCCATGCGCTGCGCACCGCGCGCGGCGGTTTTGCCGGCTTTGTGCAGGCACGGCGCACGAAGCCCTGGATCGCCGCCGTCAACGGCCCGGCCCTGGCCGGCGGCTGCGAGCTCGCCCTGGCCTGCGACCTGCGCGTGGCCGTGCCGCAGGCGCGCTTCGGTCTGCCGGAAGTCAAACGCGGCCTGATCGCCGCAGCCGGCGGCCTGTACCGGCTGCCGCGCGCGCTGCCTCAGGCCGTGGCGCTGGAGATGATCCTCACCGGCGATCCTATTTCCGCCGAGCGGGCCCATGCGCTGGGCCTGGTCAATGCACTGGCCGAGCGTGACGGCCTGATCGCCGCCGCCCAGGCCCTGGCCGCGCGCATCACCGTCAACGCGCCGGTGGCGGTGCGCCACAGCCTGGGCGTGGCACGCCAGGCACTGGACCTGAGCGATGCCGAACTGATGGCCGAATCAGCCCGGTGCGGCGCGCTGAACATGACCAGCGAAGACTTCAAGGAAGGCCCGCGCGCCTTCATCGAGAAGCGCGCCCCGCGCTGGGTGGGCCGTTGACATGCGCGCGCCGGATGGCCCGGTACGCTGGCCGGCGTACCCGTCGGACGAGGGCCGGACATGACCGATGACCGCCAGCCGGTGCTGGTGGGTGTGGGCCAGATCACCCAACGCGAGAGCGACCCCCGCGCCGCGCTGGGCCCGCTGGACCTGATGGCGGCGGCCGCCCGCGCTGCGGCGGCAGACAGCGGTGCGGGTGATGCCCTGCTGGCGGCGCTCGACCAGCTGACGGTGATCCGCCTGTTTGCCGACACCAGCCCGCGCTTTGCCAGCCCCTTCGGCAAGCAGGCCAACCCGCCGCTGAGCGTGGCGCGGCGCATCGGCGCGCAGGGCGTGCGCCAGCATGTCTACACCCATCCTGGCGGCAACATGCCGCAGTACTGCCTGAACCGCCTGGGCGAGGCCATCACCCGCGGCACGGTGGATGCCGCGCTGGTGGTGGGTGCCGAAGCGTTGGCGACGCAGAAGGCGGCGCAGCGGCAGGGCGTGGCGCTGGACTGGTCCGACGACCCCGGCGGCCACCATGACACCTGGGGCGTGGCCCGGCGCGGTTGGTCCGATCTGGAAGACCGCCACGGTGCGCGCGCCGCCATCACCATGTACCCGCTGTTCGAGCAGGCCATCCGCGGCCGCCTGGGCCGCAGCGTGGCCGCGCACCAGGCCGCGATGGGCACGCTGCTGGCGCGCTTTGCGGCAGTGGCGGCCGCCAACCCGCTGGCCGACCGGCGCGCCGGCTACAGCGCGCAGCAGATCGCCACGCCGGCGGCCGACAACAAGACCATCACCCACCCCTATACCCGGCTGATGAGTGCAAACGCGTTCATCGACCAGGGCGCGGCCGTCATCATCACCAGTGTGGCCCGGGCGCGCGCGCTGGGCATCCCGGTGCACCGCTGGGTGTACCTGCATGGCTGCGCCGACGGGCACGACCACTGGCATGTGACCGAGCGGCGTGACCTGCACTCGTCACCGGCCATGCAGCAGGTGTTCGCCCAGGCCTTCGACATGGCCGGCTGCAGCCTGGCCGACATCGGCGCGTTCGACATCTACAGCTGCTTTGCCAGCGCGGTGGAGGTGGCCTGTGACGCCCTGGGTCTGGCCCAGGACGACCCGCGCGGCCTCACCGTCACTGGCGGCTTGCCGTACTTCGGCGGGCCGGGCAACACCTATGTGACCCACAGCATTGCACAAATGGTGCAGCGCGTGCGCGCCAGCCCCGGCATGAAAGGCCTGGTCACGGCCAACGGCAACTACCTCACCAAGCATTCGGCCGGCATCTACAGCACCGAACGACCGGCGCGACCGTTCGCCCCGGCCGACCCGGCGCTGCTGCAGGCCGAACTGGACACCATCCCGCACCCGCCGCTGGTGGACCTGGCCGACGGCGCCGCGCAGGTGGAAAGCTACACCGTCACCCACGACGGCCAGGGCCCGAACAACGCGGTGGTGATCGGCCGGCTCGACGACGGCAGCCGCTTCATCGCCAACACGCCGCCCGACGCCGCACTGTGGGCCGAGATGCAGACAGAGGACTTTCTGGGCCGGCACGGGCGGGTGCACAACGACGGGCGCATCAACCGGTTCTTGCCAGGCTGAGAACGCAGCGCCGGTGCGCGAACCTGGCGCGCCACGCACCAGCCATCTCCGCACCAGCCATCCGCGCACCAGCCGCTTGCACCAGCCTGATGGTGCCTTGAACTTGACATAACGAAGATCGTCGCGCTTTTGTCATGGTACGGGCCGGCTTTGACCAGTGCGCCAACGCCGTGGCGGCCCTGTCGTTTGCCCTGACCGCAGCCGGGGCCGCGCCGGTTTCCAATGGTGCATCCCCGCTTTGCTGCAACCACCATGTCCCTGACCACGTCCCACGCCTTCGGCCCCACCGACCCGCCGCTGCGCGACATCACCCTGGGCGCGCTGCTGGCCTGGGCCGCCGAGACCACACCCGACCGGGTGGCGCTGGTCTTCGGCACGTCCGATGCGGCCCAGCGCCGGCAATGGACCTACGCCCAGCTGTACGCCGAAAGCCTGCGCACCGCGCGCGCCCTGCGCACCCGCTTCCAGCCGGGCGAGCGGGTGGCGGTCTGGTCGGCCAACCGGCCCGAGTGGGTGATGCTGGAGTTCGGCTGCGCGCTGGCCGGGCTGGTGCTGGTCACCGTCAACCCGGCCTTCCGCACGCAGGAAGTGCAGTACGTGCTGAACCAGTCCAAGGCCGCCGGCGTGCTGGTGGCCGACCAGTTCCGCGGCAACCCGATGCTGGCCACGGTGCAGCAGGTGGCACCGGCCTGCCCCGCGCTGCGCGAGATCATCCGCCTCGACGACTGGGACGCCTTCATCACCGCTGGGGACGATGCCACCATCGCCCTGCCCGATGTGCAGCCGCGTGACGCGGTGATGATCCAGTACACCTCGGGCACCACCGGCTTTCCCAAGGGCGCACTGCTGCACCACCAGGGCCTGGCCAACAACGGTGCCCACACTGCTGACCGCATGGGCGTGGCCGACGGGTCGGTGTGGATCACCACCATGCCGCTGTTCCACACCGGCGGCTGCGTGTGCTGCGTGATCGGCGCCGTCTCGCGCCGCTGCACCCAGGTGCTGCTGGAAGCCTTCGAGCCCGGGCTGGTGCTGGAATTGTTCGAGACCTACCACGGCAACGCCATGGTCGGTGTGCCCACCATGCTGATCGCGATGCTGGAGCACCCGCGCTTCGCGCAGACCGACCTGTCGTCGGTGCGGTCCATTTGCGCCGGTGGGTCCACCGTGCCGGCGGCACTGGTCACCAGGCTGGAGCAGACGCTGGGCGCGCCCTTCACCATCGTCTTCGGCCAGACCGAATGCTCGCCGGTGGCGCAGATGACCCGGCCTGACGACAGCCTGCAGGACAAGGCCGAGACCCTGGGCGGGCCGATGCCGCATGTCGAGGTGAAGATCATCGACCCGGTCACCGGCGCCACCCTGCCGATCGGTGCGATCGGTGAATACTGCACTCGCGGCTACCACGTGATGCATGGCTACTTCGACATGCCCGAGGCCACCGCTGCCGCCATCGACGCCGACGGCTGGCTGCACAGCGGCGACCTGTGCGCGATGGATGCGCGTGGCTACTGCACGGTGGAAGGGCGGCTGAAGGACA
>JBBRJU010000088.1:0-7685 GCA_038218895.1 Burkholderiales bacterium | reverse complement strand
GCCGCGGGGCCCCGGGGGCCCCCCCCCGCGCCCCGGCGCCGCGCCGCATCGGCCTGCGGCTGCTGGCGCAGCACCTGCAGCCAGGGCAGCCAGGCCTGCGCCGGGGCATCCAGCGGCTGCTTTGCCAAGTGGTCGGCCAAGCCAGCCAAGCTGGCCAGGGCCGCATCGGTGGTGGGCGCATCCGCATCCGTATCCGCATCCGTATCCGTATCCGTATCCGCATCCGCATCCGCATCCGCACCCACACCCACACCCGTTCGCCCAGGCGGCCAGGCCTGGTCCACCGCCTGCCACAACGGCGCCAGTGCGCCGGGCTTGGCCGAGCTGGCGGCCTGGTCCAGCGTGCGCCGCCAGGCAGGGGCCAGCACCGCAGCACCCAGGCCCAGGCGGGCGGGCAGGCGCTGCAGTGCGGTGGCCCAGGCCAGCCCACTGCCTGCCGGCTGCAGCGCCGCGGCCAGCGCCTCGCGCCACCAGGCTTGGCGCAGGCGGCGCGGGGTCAGGCCCAGCGCCTGGGCGCAGCCGGACAGCAGCGCAGGCCAGGGCCAGGCTGCTCCGCTGGGCTGGCGCTGCAGACCGTGCGGTACCTGCGCCACTGGTGGCACCAACAAACTGCGGGAGCCGGACAAACGCGGCGATCTGCGGCGGCCATCCAGGCGGCCCACCAGGCCACCCAGCTGCGCATCGTCCAGTGCGGCCACCAGGCGCTGCAGCGCGGGGGCATCGGCATCGGCCGGCGGCAGCCAGGCCAGGCCGTGCTGCACCGGCCCGGCCAGCAGCGCGGCCAGCGCGCGCTGCAGCGCGCCACGGTCGGCGGCATCACCCCACCACGGCAGCTGCCCGGTGTGCAGGCAGCTGGCCACCAGTTCGGCATCGGTCTGCACCGGGGTGGCTGCCTGCAGCGCCTGGCCCAGCTGGCGCGCCAGCGTGGCCTCGAAGTGCGCCGCCAGCGCCAGCGCCTGCGCGTCGTCGCCTGTGTCGGCCCAGGCGGCCTGGGGCCAGGCGCCCAGGTCGATGTCCAGGCGGTCGATGCGGTGCACGGTGCCGGGCTCGGCCAGATGGCTGCACAGCTTGTCAAGCAACGGCAGAAGCCGCTGCTGCAACTGGCGCTGCGCGGCGGCCTGCAGCGCAGCGGCCCCAGCGGGTGGCGCGCCCGCCAGCTCAACCACCAGGCGCTGCACACGGTGTGTCGCAGGGGCAGCCATGCGTGCTGCGGATCAGGCCGGTGGGGACGGTGGTGGATCGGGCGGCGCGTCGAGCGGCAGGTCGGGTCGCGGGCCGGGCTGCGGGTTGGGCTGCGGGTTGGGCGTCAACACCTGCACCTGCACTGTCACCTCGGTGGCCAGGCGCTGGTGGCCCTCGGGCACGTCGGCGCGGCTGGCCAGCACCTGGAAGCGCGCCTCGGCCTGCAGTGGTGGCGTGGGCCAGCGCAGCGGCTGGCCGCCGCCGCGCTGCGGGTCGCCCAGCGGCTGCGCCTGGTCACCCACCCCTTGCAGCAACTGGTACAGCACACCGGGCTGGCTGGTGGCCAGCAAGATCTCGGTGGCCTCGCCGACGCCCACGCTGGCGCGGGCGGATGCCAGCGCCAGGTCGGCACGCGGCAGCATGCGCAGCGGCATCCATTGTTCAGTGGCCACCGGCAGCGCTGCACCAGCTGCGCTGTCAACCGCTGCGCTGCGCAACAGCAACCAGCGGTCAGTGGGCGCGCCGGCATCGGCCGGCAGCGGCGCGGTGTCCAGCTGCAGCAGCCCGCCAGTGCCAGGCTGCGGTGCGGCCTGTGGCTGCCCCTGCAGCCACAGCTGGTGCTGGGTGCCTGCGTCGCTGTCAGTCACATCCACCTGGGCGCTGGCACCGGCTGCCTGCCAATCGGCCAGCAGGCGTGCGGCCGGCAGTGCCGGCAGGCGGGCGGGCAGCGTCAACGCCACATCCACCCCGGTGTGCACCTTGGTGGCGCGCCAGGTCAGCAGGCTGCCAGCAGCCAGGGCGGCTGGGTTCGGCAGGTCGAGCAAAGGCGCAGCGGTGGCGCGCTGGTCACGCGGCAGCAGGGGGCCATTCATCGCCACTGCATCAACCGGAACAGCTTCACCCGGCGCGGCATCGGCCGGCACGGCTTCACCCGGCACGGCGTCGCCTGGCGCGCTGTCACTTGGCAAAGTACCGCCCGGCACGGTGTCGCTTGGCAAGGCAACGCCAGGCGCCGCACCACCCGGCAAGGCGTCCGTGGCCACCACCAGGTCAACGCCGATGACCAGCTGGCCCAGCCCCTTGTTGACGCCGGGGTTGGTGTCGTCACGCTGGTGCACATAGGCGGCCGGGGGCGGCGCTGCGCCATCCGGCAGCAGCGTGGCGCGGTAGGCCACGCCGGGCTGGCCGCCACGCAGGCGCAGCTGCTGCACACCGGCCGCACTGGCCGCACTGGCTGCAGCCGGGGCACCCAGCAGCAGATCCAGCTGCAAGGCAGGCGCCGGATCGGGCCGCACCAGCAACAGCACCGCCTGCGCCAGGCCGGCATCGCTGCCCAGCAGCGCATCACCGCGGCTGCGGTGCTGCTTGCTGGCCTGCACCAGGCAGACCAGATCGTCGGCCTGCGCAGGCAGCGGCAGCAGCAGGTCGGCACCGGTGCCGGGCAGCGCCGCACCCACGGGCACAAAGCCGGGCGGCAACGCTGCGTCGGCACCCCACGCCGGCGGCGCCACGCCGGGA
The DNA here is from genome assembly GCA_038218895.1 of Burkholderiales bacterium. Taxonomy (GTDB): domain Bacteria; phylum Pseudomonadota; class Gammaproteobacteria; order Burkholderiales; family Burkholderiaceae_C; genus Pseudaquabacterium. The sequence goes on along the minus strand of JBBRJU010000088.1, from coordinate 4,985 downwards.
TAATCAGCGCCAGCCTGCAGCAGCGTGGCATCGGCCACCGGGCCGCCAGGCGGCTGCCAGTCGATGTCACGCACGCGGCGCACCCACAGCCGGTAGCTGGCACTGGCCTGGCTGGCCTGCACCCGCAGTGCGGCATCGGCCTGGTGGAAATCGACCACCGGCCCCGGCATGGCGGCCACGCCACGCGCCGGGTCAGCCCGCACCGCCACTTGCAAGCGGGCGTCGAGCAGCGGTGTCTCGGGCACACCGCCGTCCGTGGCCGAGAAGCGCTTGGCGGCCTGCACCGCCAGGCTGCAATCCTCGGTCAGCGGCGGGCTGGTCAGGGTGATGGTGTCCAAGTTGCCCACCTCTGCGGGGCCTTGCAGCCGGCCGTCGACCTGCAGGGTGTAGGCCACGCCCTCCTGGCTGGCCAGCACCTGTACCCGCACCACCGCACCATAGACACACAGCCGCACGTCGCCGGGCAGCGGGCTGGCCAGGCGCGCGTCCAGCAGCGGCAGGTCGGGCAGTTGCAGCGCCAGCGTGGTGTCCAGGCCCACGCGCACCGGTGCCGCCTGGTCCAGCAGCAGCGGCGGTTGGGCCGGCAGCCCGGGCGGGCCGGCGGCCTTGCGGGCCTGCACCCGGAAGCGGATGTCCTCGGTGACTGGTGGTGATTCGAGCAGCAGCCGCGCGCCCTGCCCTGCCAGCTCCACAGCCGGCAGTGGCACACCCTGCGCGTCACGCAGCGGGCCGCCGTCTTGCGCACGCAGGCTGTAGAGCACGCCGGCTTCGGCATCGTCGACGGCGATGCGGGCAGTACGGCCAGGCGCCACTTTCATGCCGGCACCAGGGCCGCTGGCGGCGATGCCGTCGGCCACGCGCAGGTCGGTCAGCGGAAAGGTGTCGCCCAGGCCCAGCGCGTCGATCACCCGGTTGCGCGCGCTGCGCAACGCGACCTGGCGGGTGCCGTCAGCGGGCTGCGCATCGGCCGCAGCCAGCCCCGTGCCGTGGCGCCATGCAGCCGCATGCAGGCCGCGCCAGGCGGCCAGGGCGGCATTGCAGGCGGCGCCCGCCTCGGCGTCCAGCCACAGCAGCCGCACCGCCAGGTGCGCCGGTGTCTCCTGGGCCACGGCATGGGCCAGGCGCTGGCGCAGGTCTGGGTCGGCCCAGTCGGCGCCGTCGCTCGGCAGCACCAGGCTCAGCTGCAGCGAGAACGGGTCAGCCGACAGCGCAGCGCGCATCAGCGGCCCTTGCTGCCGGTTGTCGGCCGGCAGCGGGCGCAGCAAGATGTGCTCGACCAGTTGCAGCGGCAAGGCCACATCGGCCAGGCCCAGCAGGCGTGCCAGCCGTTGCTGCAGGCCCGCCGTCGCGGCCTGGGGGTCGTCGCCGCCGGTCGACACATCGGGCCCCAGGCCGCGGCGCAGTGCCAAGCGGGGGTAGTCGCGCAGATAGGCCTGCTTGTCGCGCAGCGCCCGGCGGCGCGGGCTCTCTGTTGCGCTGGCAGCACCGGCATCGGCACCGGCATCGGCGGTGTCTGTGGTGTCGATGCCGACCGCAGCGGGCCGCACCGCGCTCCAGTGCTCGCCCAGCCGGGCCAGCAGATGGTCGGTGAGGCGGTGGCGCTGGGTCAGCCGGGCCTCGTCGGCATCGGCCTCGGCGTCACCCCAGGGGTTGTCGCTCAACGCGACCAGCCAGGCGGCGTGGGCCTGGGCTGGTTGGCGCAGCACGCTGGCCAATTGCAGTGCACCGCCGTCGTCGGGCACTGGCTGGCTGAAACGCAGGGCCTCGCCCTGGTCGCTGAACGACAGCAGGCGCCCCGCCTGGGCCAGCTGGGCAAACTGGTTGGCCAGCAGTTGGTCAAACAGCATCAGATAGGCCTTGAGCTGGCGTGCCTGGGCATGGCGCTCGGGCGGCTCCTGGCTGGACAGACCGGCCGGGCCCACGCCATAGACCTGCGGCAGGTGGTGCTGCACCGACAGGTAGCGCGCCACCTGGCGCGGCCGGCCCAACGGCGCAGCCAGCGGGTGGTCACCCGGCGGCCGGAGCCCAGGCGCCTGCGGGCCAGGCGCGTTGGGCGCCAGCACGCTGTGGCGCAGCCGGGCTTCATACAGCCGGCGGGCCTGGGCACGCAGGGCCGGGTGGTCGATGCGCAACCCGCCGCGTTCCAGTTGCAGGCGCGACCCCGGCATGTCGAAGCTGGCGCAGCGCTCGGGCGGCACCGGCAGCAACCAATCGGTGCTGGGCCGGCCGTCGCGCAGAAAGCCCAGCCGCTTGATCGCCGCCACGCCTGGCACGGCCATCACCACCTGGATCAGATCAGACACCCGCACCGCCGCCCGCCGTGTGGCCGCAGCCCAGTCGGCGGGGTCGAGAAAACCGCGTTGCAGCAGCGGGCCTTCAAAGATCTGATCGGCCCGCCAGCCGCGCGCCAGCATCTCGCGCAGGCTGCGAAACGGCAGCGGCGGCGACAGGTGCCGGGCCAGTGCCAGGCTCACTGCAGCCAGCGCCTCGGTGCCATCGGCGCCGGGGGCCAGCTCGATGGTGCCGTCCAGGGCCACCGGCAGGCGGTCGAGCACCCGGATCTCGGCGATGTCTTCACCCAGCGCACGCCACTGCTGCAGGCGCTGGGCCACCTGGCGTTCCAGCACGCCACCGTCCACATCGGCGTCGAGGCCGGATTTTTCGATCGACACCCGCAGCAGCCCGCGCGGGCGCAGCAGGCTGACATTCGGGCTGTTGCCGGTGGCAGTGGCATCGCCCACCGGCGCCAGCAGGGCCTGGGCGGCATCGTGGCTGGCCAGCGCCAGGTCCAGCGGCTCGATCCAGGCGTTGCGCACGCCGGGCAGGTCGATCACGAGGCGGCGCAGGTCGTCGGCGGTGACTGGCCCGCTGGGCAGCACCTGGGCCGGCGTGTACAGGCCGGCCGTGGCCGAGGCGGGTGCGCCGTCGTCAGCCGGCAGGCTGGCCAGCAGATCGGCCACCGGGTACGCGCTGCGGTAGGCCAGGTCGGTGATGGCGTAACACACGGCCTCCAGCACGGTGATGCCGGGGTCGTGGCTGTTGTGGTCGGTCCAGGTCTGCCCCGCCAGGCGCTGCAGCGTGCCGATGGCCCGGGCACGCAGTGCGTTGAAATCTTGCGCGACGAGCGCGGGATCGGCAGCCATCGGGCGGTGCGCGGCTGGCCGCTCAGGCCGGGCGCTGGGTGGTGAACGCGGCCAGGCGGGCCGCCAGCGCGTCGATCTGGGCCTGCTGCTGCTTGACAGCCTCGATCAGCGGCGCCACCAGCACCGCGTAGTTCACGCCTTTCAGGCCCTCCGGGCCGACAGAGACGGCCTCTGGGCAGACCAATTCCACCTCCTGGGCGATCAGGCCCACCTGCGGCGCGCTGCCATCTGCGGAATCCTTCCAGTGAAAGCGCACACCACGCAGTGCCGACACCAGGGCCAACGCGCCGTGCAGGGTCTGCACCTGCTGCTTGCTGCGCAGGTCGGACTTCTGGTAGATGCCCGTCTCGGAGTGCACCTTGCCGGTTGCAAAGCCGCCGCTGTAGCCGGTGTTGCCCGGGTTGAACATGCGCAGCCATTCGTCGTTGCCGTGCGCGTCGCCAACCGCCGAAAAGCGCCACTTGTCGCCCAGTTGCAGCACGTTCATCTTGACCACGCCGGCGTCGGTGATGCTCAGCCCGAAGCGGTTGTTGTGGCCATCGACGATGGAAAACTCATTGCCGGTCCGCACGCCGATGTCCCACCAATGGCCGCCGGGCACACCGCCGCTGCGGCCCATGCGGATCGAGGCGCGCTTGTCGCCTGCATCCCACACCACATGCGGGTTGAAGAACATGATGCCCGAGGCGCCCCCAGCCCCGATGGTGACGTACTGGGCGTCCTTGTCGCCCCACATCGTGGTGGTGTTGACGATGAAGCGGTCCCATCTGCCGGCACCGCCGGTCTGCACATGCAACTTGCCCTCTGGCGCAGGGGTGCCGATGCCCACGTTGCCCAGGCCGGGCATCAGCGCGATGTGGTCATCCGTGTCGTTGGAGGTGCCGATTTCCAGCGTGGTCTGCTCGCCCGCACGGACGTAGTAGCGGATCCATGCACTGTCACTGCCGCCGCCGCCGGGGTTGGGTGAAAACAGGATGCCGCGGCTTTCACCGTTGCCGGCGCTGACCATCAGTGCACCGTCGCGCAGCTCCAGCTTGGCGCGCGGTTCATGGGTGCCCATGCCGATGTTGCCCTTGCCGTCGAGCACCAGATCGGCAATGTTCCAGGGCTCGCGGATGAAGTACATCCGGTCGCTGTTGACATGGATCGACCAGTCGCCATGGTCGGTGTCGATGAAATCGATCTGCGGTGCGTTGCCCTTGATCTGCAACTGGCCGCTGCCTTTCATCCGGGAATCGGGGTCAGGCGAGACACCGGAATTGGCCACCAGGCGCAACGCCCCGTCGACCTGCAACTGCGCGCCGGGCGCCACCGTGCCCACCCCCACCTGGCCACTGGCCTGGTCGATGAACAGGCGCGGCGCGCCATCGCCATCGGTGATGCCCAGGCCGGGGCGGGCAGTCGCCGGGTTGCGCGGGTCGTTGCGCGGGCTCAGCGCCAGGCTGAAGGCCGGCTTGGCATCGTTGAAATTGCGGTACAGGTTCAGCAGCTTCTTCTGGCTGTTGTCGTCGCCGTCGCCCTGCAGGCTCAACGGCTCGCCGGGCGGCTTGGCGATGCCGTCGTCACGCTGGTTCAACGCTGCGCCGATCAACTCCTCGAAGTTGCTGGCCGTGGGCACGGCGTTCTTGACGAAGTAGGACTTCAGCGTCTCGCGGCCGGTCTTGTCGATCTTCATGGCGGTGCTCCTGGTCTGGGTTCCGCGGGTCAGGTGATGGAGAAATCAAGCTCGATGCGCATGCTGCCGATGCCCTCGAAGCCCTGCACGCGCTGGTCGTTCGCGGCGATCACGTCGAATTCTTGCCGGTCGGCAGCCACCAGCACCGCGTCGGCGCGCTGCGGCGT
>JBBRJU010000087.1:0-7700 GCA_038218895.1 Burkholderiales bacterium | reverse complement strand
GCCAGCACCTGGGCGTCGGCGCCGATGCCGTCGAGCACCTCGACCCGGCCACCGGCCTCGTCGCGCCGGCCCAGGGTGACGGCACGGCGCGCCAGCTTGCCGCCCTCGATCACCCACACATGGTTCTGGCCGGCGCTGCTGCCGACTGCGGCCACCGGCAACAGCAGGCGCTGGCGGTTGTCGGGCAGCAGCACCTCGCCGATGGCGTACTGGCCGGCACGCAAGCGCTCCTGCGCATTGGCCAGCGCCACGGTGACGCCGATCGACCGGGTGCCGGCTTCAGCCGCCGGCGCAATGCGCGCCAGCTGGCCGGTCAGCGGCATGTCCAGGCCTTCCACCCGCACCTGTACCGCCATGCCGGGTGTCAGGCGCGCCACCTCGTGCGTGCCGACGCTGGCGGCCAGCTCCAGCCGCGCCAGGTCGACGATGGTCAGCACCTGCTGCTCGGCAGACACCTTCTCGCCCGGCAGCACATGGCGCTTGGCCACGATGCCGGCGATCGGCGCCACCAGGGTGGCATCCCGCTGGCCCACGCGGGTGGTCTCCAGCGTGGCCTGGGCGGCTGCCAGCGCAGCGCCTGCGGTGTCGACCTGGGCACGCGAGCTGTCCAGCGCACTGGACGAGATGAAGTTCTGTGCCGCCAGCCGTGCGTTGTTGGCATGGGCCCGCTCGGCCTGGGCCAGGCTGGCGCGGGCCGAATCCAGCAGCGCACTGCGCTCGGCGATGCGCGGCGCCAGCTCGGCCATGTCGATGCGGCCCAACACCTGGCCGGCCTTGACGCGGTCGCCCTCGGCTGCGCTCAGCGACAGCAGCGTGCCCGGCATGCGCGCGCGCAACAACGCGGTGTTGGGCGCCACCAGCGGGCCCGAAAAGGCGATGCGCTCGGGCAGGCTGGCGCGCTGCGGCCGCACCACCTCGTTGCTGCGGAACTCCAGCGGCGGTGCCAAGGCGGTCGCACCCGGCTTGCCAGCCGCTGCGGCGGCCTGGGCACCACTGCCCAGTGCCACGCCTGGCTGCATCGCCACCCAGGCACCACCGGCTGCGGCCAGCACGGCCACAGCCACCAATCCGATCCACGCTTGTCTGCGCATGCCCTGTCCTCCCAAACCGGCGCGAGTGTAGAAGGCGTCCCCCGCCGAACGGCGCATCTTGAGACGAAATGCGCCCGGCGCGGATCAGCTGCAGAGATGGTGGATCGACCGCCGCCCGTGCCCGGCACCAGATTCAGCCGCCGGCCGGCCGGTGCGCGGCCTGCTCGGCGCGCCAGGCCAGGCCGACGCAGCCCAATGCCAGCAGGCCCGCCAGCGTGGCCGCCGCATACAGGGCGGCAAAACCCAGCTGCTCGACCAGCCAGCCGCCGCCCACCCCGCCCAGCAGGCCTGACAGGCCGTAGCCCAGTGCCGAGTACAGCGCCTGGCCGCGCCCGCGCAGCCGGCCCGGGAAGTACCGGCTGACCAACGCGATGCAGGCCGCATGGTGGGCGGCGAAGGTGACGGCATGGGTGAGCTGGGCCAGCACCAGCACCCAGGCCTGGGCCCCGGCCAGCGCCATCGCGGCAAAGCGCAATGCCGTCACGCCCGCAGCCAGCGCCAACCAGCCATGCGGCGACAGCCGACCGAACCAGCGGCCCTGCAGCAGGAAGAACAGCACCTCCACCGCCACCGACACCGCCCACAGTGCGCCCACTGCCTGCTTGCCGTATCCGCTGTGCACCAGAAACAGCGAAAAGAAGGCGTACAGGCTGGTGTGGGCCAGCACGGTGAAGACCACCGACGCAAAAAACCAGGCCACCGCCGGCTGGCGCAACAGCGGCAGCACCGGCGGTGCCGGCGCGCCGGTGTGGCGCTCTTCATGCCCGGTGGGCAGGCGCCAGGCCACCGCCAGCAGCGCGCCGTTGAGCGCCACCACCAGCCACGGGAACAGGGCGATGCCCAGCGGCTGCAGCAGGGCGCCAGCGGCCAGCACCGCGACGATGAAGCCGATCGAGCCCCACATGCACACCCGGCCATAGCGGGCGGCGTCCAGCCCGTTGGGGCCGGTCAGCAACTGCGCCAGCGCGGCCTCGGCCAGCGGCAAGATGCCAGCGTTGCTGATGAACAGCAGCGCCACCAGCGCCGGGATCAGCGCGGCCGTCAGCCAGGCGGCATGGCCGGCCGGCGTGGCGGCATCGCCGCCTGGAACATGCGCCAGCCAAGGCGCCAGCGCCAGGCCCAGCGCGCCCAGCAGGCAACCGGCCGCGGCCAGCCGGATCAGCGCCACCCGCGCGCCGCTGTGGTCGGCCGCCCAGCTCCAGGCATAGGGCGCCAGCAGGCGGGTCCAGCTCTGCAGCGACGCGATGGCGCCGATGGCCAGCGTGGACATGCCCAGCGCCTGGAACCACAGCGGCGCATACGGATTGAACAGCCCGATGGTGGCGAAGTACGCCAGCCACAGGCCGGCAAAGGCCCGCAGCGGGCGCTCGGGCGGTGTGGCGGCAGCGTTCATGCAGCGCCTGCGCGAAACAAGGAGGGCTGCGGCAATCGCAATCGCATGCGCATGGCGGGACACCGGGTCGGCACAAACCTCTGATTGTCGCTGCCACGCTGGTGGTGGTGGGGCTGGCAGACCGGCAGTCGGCGAGGGCCGCACCTGGCGGCGCTGCACAGGGGACATGGGGATTGCGACCGCCCATGCCCACCCCTAGAGTGCAGGGCAAGGAGCACCACCCCATGGTCGAGGCCGCAGCAGGACAAGTCAGGATCTTCATCTCGTATGCCCATGCCGACGAGGCCCTGAAGAAAGAGCTCGACAAATACCTGAAGGTGCTGCGGCGGTCCGGAAAGATCGCCGTCTGGCAGGACCGGGAACTGGTGGCGGGCGACGAATGGGACGCCACCATCCTGCGCGAGCTGGACCTCGCGAACCTGATCCTGCTGCTGGTCAGCGTGGACTTCAACGCCTCCGACTTCATCTGGGACAAGGAACTGGCGTCGGCCATGCAGCGCCACGACGCCGGCACCGCACGCGTCGTGCCGATCATCCTGCGGCCCTGCCAGTGGAGCAGCCTGCCCTATGCCAAGCTGCAGGCGTTGCCGCGCAATGCGCGCCCGGTGACCGACCACCCCGACCGCGATGCCGCGTTCACCGAGATCGCGGTCGAGATCGAGCGGCTGGTCGACCGGATGATCCGGCCGGCCTGACCGCTGCAGCCCGTGCCAATCCACCGGAGCCACCCACGTGACAGCCACCGACACCAACACCCTGCCGACGCGCAGCATCCAGATCTACTTGCTGGCCGCAGACGCCGACCGCCTGGTGTGCGAGGCCATCGTCAAGCACCTGAAACCGGTGGTGCGCGAGTTTGCGGTGCCGGTCCAGCTGTTCAACGACTTCGACGTGCCCCTCGGAAGCGAGCCCCAGGCGCACAGGCAGCGGCTGCTGCACGCCGACATCGTGCTGGCGCTGATCAGCGCCGACTTCATCAGCGACGACGAGATCTACAGCCGCGTGAAGGCGGTGACCGAACTGCACAACAGCGGCAAGCTCGTCATGATCCCGCTGCTGGTGCGCAATTGCCTGTGGAAGGCCACGCCGTTTGCCCGCCTCGGCATGCTGCCGAAGAACTTCCAGCCGCTGAACAACCTGCAGTTCTGGCCCAGCACCGACGACGCGCTGATGGCCGTGGTGTCCGACGTGTACGCGTCGCTCGGCGAGATGACCCGGAAGGCCGGCGGCTTGGTGACACCGGCCCCTGCCAGCGCCGCCCCGGCGGCTGCCCCCGGCACCACGCGCGCACCTGCGGCACTGGCGTCCGCAGCCCATGCACCTGCGGCCCCTGCCCCGGCGGCGCCTGCAGCGGCGGCCGACCCCCCCTTCGCAGCGGGCCCGGGCGGCGGCGCAGCGGTGCACGATGTCGCGGTGGAATGGCGGCGGGCCTACTACCGCAAGATCGTCCGCAAGCGTGCCAGCGCGTTCGCCATCGACTGGGTGGTGGCCATCCTGGTGTGGGTGGTGTGGCTGGCGTTCTACATGGGGGCCAACCCGGACGCCTCGTCGCAATGGAACGACAGCGACGCCGCAGTCATGTTCATCATCTTCTACATCGTCTGCCCGCTGCTGGAGGCGTCGCCCTGGCAGGCCACGGTGGGCAAGCGGATGATGGGTCTGCAGATCACCGACCCCGACGGCCGCCGCATCGGCTTCGGCCGGGCCTTCCTGCGCACGGTGCTGCGCTCGGTCGTCGCCTATGCCTACCTGCTGTCGCTGGGCATCCTGCTGGTGGTCCAGTACTACCGCTTCAAGAAGACCAAGAAGCTGTTCCACGACGAACTCAGCAGCACGCTCATCGGTGAACGGCTGGCGACTGGAAAGGCCGGGGCACCGGCTGCGGCGGTCGCCGCCTGAGGCGTGCCAGGCCGCGGGCTTCAGCGCACAGGTGCGCCTGCGCCGGTTGCGCCGCCTGGATCGGTGGCGCCGATGTCGCCGGCGTCAGGCGCCTGCGCCGGCACCGCCGGCGTCGCCAGCCGCACGTCGCCGCACTGGGCGCGGTGCAGCAGCGCATGGTCCATCAGCACCAGGGCCAGCAGGCTCTCGGCGATTGGCGTGGCGCGGATGCCCACGCAGGGGTCGTGCCGGCCGAAGGTCTCCACCTGGGTGGGCTGCCCGGCGCGGTCGATGCTGGCCTTGGGCATGCGGATCGAGCTGGTGGGCTTGATGGCAATGCGCACCACCAGGTCCTGCCCGGTGCTGATGCCGCCCAGCACGCCACCGCCATGGTTGCTGGCAAAGCCGGCGGGGCCGAGTTCGTCGCCATGGTGGCTGCCGCGCTGGGCCACCACGCCGAAGCCGTCGCCGATCTCCACGCCCTTGACGGCGTTCAGGCCCATCATCGCGAAGGCGATGTCGGCGTCCAGCCGGTCGTACAACGGCGCGCCCAGGCCGGGCGGCACGCCGTGGGCGCGCACCTCGATGCGCGCGCCGCAGCTGTCGCCGGCCTTGCGCAGGCTGTCCATGTAGGCCTCCAGCTGCGGCACGATGCCGGCATTGGGGGCGTAGAACGGGTTGCGCGGGATCTGCGCCGCATCCTCGAACGGGATGGCGATCTCGCCCAGCTGGCTCATCCAGCCGCTGAAGGTGGTGTGGTACTGCTGGGCCAGCCACTTGCGCGCCACCGCGCCGGCGGCCACCGTGGGCGCGGTCAGCCGGGCGGATGACCGGCCGCCGCCACGCGGGTCACGCAGGCCGTACTTGCGCCAGTAGGTGTAGTCGGCATGGCCGGGGCGGAAGGTGTCGAGGATGTTGCCGTAATCCTTGCTGCGCTGGTCGGTGTTGCGGATCAGCAGGCAGATCGGCGTGCCGGTGGTCAGGCCTTCGTACACGCCAGACAGGATCTCGACCTGGTCCGCCTCGGTGCGCTGGGTGACATGCCGGCTGGTGCCGGGTCGGCGGCGGTCCAGCTCGGGCTGGATGTCGTGCACGCCCAGGGCCAGCCCGGGCGGGCAGCCGTCGATCACGCAGCCGATGGCCGGGCCGTGGCTTTCGCCGAAATTGGTGACACAGAACAGGGTGCCGAAGGTGCTGCCGGGCATGGGGGACCGTCCAAAAAGAAAGGGCCGGCGCAGCGGCACCGGCCCGGTCGATTGTCGCAGCCGCAGTATCAGAGCTTGGGCGCGTCGGCGCCCTCTTCTTCCTGCGGCCAGTCGCGGATGTAGGCCTTGAGCATGCGGTTCTCGAAATCCTGCCCGTCGACCACCGCCTTGGCCACGTCGTAGAACGAGATCACGCCCATCAGGGTCTTGCCGTCGAGTGCCGGCATGTAGCGGGCATGGCGGCCCAGCATCATGCGGCGCACCTCGTCGATCTCGGTTTCGGGGGTGCAGGTCAGCGGGGCGTCGTCCATCACGGTGCGCACCGTCAGCTTGCCGACCGCGCCGCCGTTCTTGCAGATGCCGGCGATCACCTCGCGAAAGGTGAGCATGCCCACCAAATCGCCGTACTCCATGACCACCAGCGAGCCGATGTCGAACTCGGCCATGGTCTGTACCGCCTCGGCCAGCGGCTGTGCCGGTGACACGGTGTACAGCGTATTGCCCTTGACGTGCAGGATGTCGCTGACTTTCATCGGGAATCTCCTCGGGTGGCGCGCCCGGTGTGCCCCGGGGCGGATGGAAAAACATAGCACACAATCTGCAGCCACAACACCCTGGCGCGCTCCCCGAGCCGCCCACTTGCACCATGGCTGGCTACAGCGATCCCGGATTCGACACCTTGGCGCTGCACGCTGGCGCCACGCCCGACCCCACCACCGGCGCACGCGTCACGCCCATTCACCTGAGCACCAGCTTCGTGTTCCAGAGCAGCGAGCATGCCGCGTCGCTGTTCAACATGGAACGCTCGGGCCATGTGTACAGCCGCATCAGCAACCCCACCACGGCGGTGCTGGAAGAGCGCATTGCCGCGCTGGAAGGTGGCGCAGGCGCCGTTGCCACCGCCAGCGGCCAGGCGGCGCTGCATCTGGCCATCGCCACGCTGGCGGGTGCGGGCCACCACATCGTGGCCAGCAGTGCGCTGTACGGCGGCAGCCACAACCTGCTGGATTACACGCTGCGCCGCTTCGGCATCAGCACCACCTTTGTGCCGCCGGGCGATGTGGACGCCTGGCGTGCCGCCATCCGGCCCGAGACACGGCTGCTGTTCGGCGAGACCCTGGGCAACCCGGGGCTGGATGTGCTGGACATCCCCACCATCAGCGCCATCGCCCATGCCGCCAGGCTGCCCTTGCTGGTGGACAGCACCTTCACCCCGCCCTGGCTGCTGAAGCCCTTCGACCACGGCGCCGACCTGGTCTACCACTCGGCCACCAAGTTCCTGTCGGGCCACGGCACGGTGGTGGGCGGGCTGCTGGTCGACAGCGGCGCCTTCGACTGGGCGGCTGCATTTGCGACGACCGGCCGCTTCGCCGAGCTGGGCGCCCCCTACGACGGCTTCCACGGCATGGTCTTCAGCGAGGAGAGCACGGTGGGCGCCTTCCTGCTGCGGGCCCGCCGCGAAGGCCTGCGCGACTTCGGCGCCTGCATGAGCCCGCACACCGCCTGGCTGATCCTGCAGGGCATCGAGACCTTGCCGCTGCGCATGGCGCGGCATGTGGAGAACACCCGCAAAGTGGTGGAGATGCTGGTGGCGCACCCAATGGTGGCGCGTGTGGGCTACCCTGAGCTGGAGGACCACCCCAGCCATGCGCTGGCGAAACGGCTGCTGCCGCGCGGCTGCGGCGCGGTCTTCAGCTTCAACCTGAAAGGCAGCCGCGCCCAGGGCGTGGCCTTCATCGAGGCGCTGAAGATCTTCTCGCACCTGGCGAATGTGGGCGATTGCCGGTCGCTGGTGATCCACCCGGCTTCCACCACCCACTTCCGCATGGACGACGCGGCACTGGCGCGCGCCGGCATCGGCCCGGGCACGATCCGGCTGTCGATCGGCCTGGAAGACCCAGCCGACCTGATCGACGACCTGAAGCGGGCGCTGAAGGCGGCGCAAAACACCCCAGGGCCAGCGGCATGAACCTGCTGATCAACGGCCCGCATGGCCCCGTGCCTGCCCATGTCTACACCGGCGGCAAGCCTTTCGACCCCGCCCTGCCCTGCGTGGTGTTCATCCACGGTGCGCTGCACGACCACAGCGTGTGGACGCTGCTGGCGCGCTGGTGCGCGCACCACGGCTACGGG
>JBBRJU010000086.1:0-7705 GCA_038218895.1 Burkholderiales bacterium | reverse complement strand
CCGTTCGTGTTCGTGTTCTCGCCCTCGCTGCTGCTGGTGGCCAAGGGCTTCACCTGGCCTGACTTCATCATCACCTTTGTCGGCTGCATCGTCGGCATCACGCTGCTGGCGGCGGCCTTGTCGCGGTTCCTGTTCGTCGAGATGAAGCGCTGGGAGCAGCTGCTCTGCGGCCTGGGCGCGTTGTTGATGGTGGCGCCCGGCCTGGCCAGTGGCCTGGTGGGTCTGGCAGTGGCAGCGCCGGTGCTGCTGCGGCAGTGGGCTGCGCGCGGTGCCGCTACCGGGCCAGGCGCGCCACGTCCAGCAAGCTGATGTCGATTGCCGGGGTGCGGCCGGCCAGCTGGTCGCCCAGCACCCGGGCCGAGCCGCAGGCCAAGGCCCAGCCGCTGGAGCCATGGCCCAGGTTCAGCCACACGCCGGGCGCACCGCTGGCGCCCAGCACCGGCGGGCCGTCGGGCAGCATCGGCCGCGCGCCTTTCCAGTGCTGGGCCTGGGCCAGCTGGGCGCTGCCGGGGTACCAGTCGTCCAGCACCTTGTGCAGCGTCTGCAGGGCGGCCGGGTTCAGCGTGGCCAGACGGCCGCCGATCTCGGCGCTGCCGGCCACCCGCACCCGCTGGCCCAGGCGGCTGATGGCCACCTTGTACTGCTCGTCCATCACCCCGGCGCGCGGGCCCAGGTGGGGGTGGCCTTCGACCACCCGCAGCGGCGCGGTCAGCGAGAAACCGTGCACCGCCAGCAACGGCAGGCGCAGGCCCAGCGGGCGCAGCAGCGCAGACGCGCCCAGCGCGGCGCACACCACCACCGCATCAAAGGGGTCGCTCTGTGGCGGTGGGTTGGCGTCTGTGCCGTCTGTCGCGTCCGCCGTGGCTGTCGCGCGGTGCTGCACCACCGGCGCCGCGCCCGGCGTGATGCCCAGCACCGTGCGGCGGAACTGGAACACCGCACCCAGGCGCTGCGCCTGGGCCCGCATCGCCTGGGCGAACTCGCGGCAATTGCCGATTTCGTCAGCCGGCAGGTGCACCGCCGCATGCAGCGGTGTGCCTGGGTGGAGCCCGGGCTCCACCTGGCGCGCCCGGGCGGCGTCCACCAGATGGAAACGCACGCCCAGCTCGGCCAGGAGTTTCAGGCCGCCGCGCGCGCCGGCCAGCTCCTGGGCGCTGCGCAGCAGCACCAGGTAGCCGGTGGCCTGCGCATGGCCGAGCTGCAGGATCTGGGTGAGGGTGTGCAGGCGCTGCTGGCTGTAGCGCGCCAGGCGGTACATCTGCGCCCGGTTGGCGGCATGCACCGGCGCGCGGCAGGCGCGCCACCAGCGCCAGAGCCAGCCCAGCTGGCCGGGTGCCATCGGCCAGGCCAGGCGCACCGGCGCATGGCGGCTGAGCAGGTGCTTCAGCACCTTGGCCGGCATGCCGGGCGCAGCCCAGGGTGTCACATAGCCCGGTGCCACCACGCCAGCGTTGGCAAAGCTGGCTTCTTCGGCCACGCTGCCGCAGCGCTCGAACACCGTCACCGCATGGCCGTCTTGCGCCAGCTCGAACGCTGTCGTGACGCCGACGATGCCGGCGCCAACCACCGCCACCCGCATGTCAGCGGTCCCTGGCGGGCGATTCGCCGGCAGCCAGGGCGGCTTCGATGGTCAGGCCCACGCCCAGCACCGCGTCGTCTGCCATCGCCGGGCCCCACACCATCAGCCCGACCGGCATCTGCCCCGGTTGGTGGCAGGGGATCGACAGCGCACAGCCGTCGAGCATGTTCACCACGGCGGCATTGCGCAGCAGCATCGCGTTGATGGCGAAGAAGCGGTTGTCGCTGCTCAACAGCGGGGCAATGGCCGGCGCCACCATCGGCACTGTTGGCGCCAGCACCGCGTCGAAGCCCTGCAGCTCGGCCTGCACCCGGGCCATCCACGCTGCGCGGGCCTGCAGCAGGTCGATGTAGTCGGCCGCGCTGATGGTCTCACCGCGGCGGATGCGCTGCGCCACACGTGGGTCGTAGTCGGCTTCCAGCACCGCCAGCCGGGCCCGGTGCCAGGCCCAGCTTTCGGCCGCAGTGAAGCCACCGTTGGCCTGCAGGCCGGCCAGATCGGCCAGCGCACCCAGCGACAGGTCTTCGATCAGCGCGCCGCCGGCACGCAGCACGTCCAGCGTGCGGTCGAAGGCGCGGGAGACTTCGGCATCCAGCCCGTCGAGCATCAGCGTCTGTGGCACGCCCAGGCGCAGCGCATGCACCGGCTTGACCAGCGGCACGGGGGTGCGGGCGGCCAGGATGCCGTGCACCAGCACCGCGTCACGCACGCTGCGGGTGATGGCGCAGACGGTGTCCAGCGTGGTCGACAACGGCACCGCCCCCTGCAACGGTGTCAGCCGCTGGGTGTTCTTGAAGCCCACCAGCCCCTGCAGCGCCGCCGGAATGCGGATCGAGCCGCCGGTGTCGGACCCGAGCGCGGCCCAGGCCGCGCCGGTGGCGACGCTGACCGCGCCGCCCGAGGTGCTGCCGCCCGGGATGCGCGGTGTGGGGTTGATGGCCGCAGTGACCGGGTTCACCGGCGTGCCGTGGTGCGGGTTGATGCCCACGCCGGAGTAGGCAAACTCGCTGAGGTTGGTGTGGCCGCTGAGCGCAGCGCCAGCGACCCGCAGGCGCGCCACGGCGGGGCAGTCGACCAGTGCGGGCAGGGCATCGGCCAGCGAGCGGGAGGCGGCCGTGGTCGGCCAGCCCGCCACGTCGAACAGATCCTTGATCGACACCGCCAACCCGGCCAGCGGCGGCACCGGCATGCCGGCCGCACGCGCCACATCCACCGCCGTGGCGGTCAGCCGCGCCTGGGCATCGAAGCGGCGCAGGTAGGCGAAGGCGCAGGCGGGGCTGTCAGCGGCGGCCAGTGCGTCCTGCAGCAGCGCGCTGGCGCTGACGTGGCCGCTGGCCACGGCCGACGCGGCGTCAGCCAGGTCCAGCAGCGCAGGCGCGGAAGAGGCGGGTGACGCGGATGCAGCTTGCATGGGGCCGGGTGTTATCATCTATGGGTTTACCTGGGCCCGGACATGTGTTGCTGCATGCCAGCCCGGGCAGACAAATCAGCGAACCGGCTGCCGCAAGGTGTCGGCGCAGGCTTTGGGCCTCAGCAGAGGCCGGGGCCCCAGGTGATCCAGCAGCACTGAACAAGGGTTGCCACCAGCGTCGATTTGCGCCGGATTCTAGACCCAACCTTCGGAGTGACTTTTATGTCCGTGACCATGCGCGAAATGCTGGAAGCCGGCGTCCATTTTGGACACCAGACCCGCTTCTGGAACCCCAAGATGGCCCCTTTTATCTACGGCCATCGCAACAAGATCCACATCATCAACCTTGAGAAGACGCTGCCCAAGTTCGAGGAGGCGATGAAGTTCGTGCGCACCCTCAGCGGCAAGCGCGGGACCATCCTGATGGTGGGCACCAAGCGCCAGGCGCGCGAGGTGGTGGCCATGGAAGCCGGCCGCTCTGGGCAGCCCTATGTCGACCAGCGCTGGCTCGGCGGCATGCTGACCAACTTCAAGACCGTCAAGGGGTCGCTGAAGAAGCTCAAGGACATGCAGGCCACCAAGGACGGCGGCATGGAGTCGCTGTCCAAGAAAGAAGCGCTGATGTTCGACCGCGAGATCGCCAAGCTCGAGAAGGACATCGGCGGCATCCAGGACATGAACGCCCTGCCAGATGCGCTGTTCGTCATCGACGTCGGGTACCACAAGATCGCGGTGGCCGAAGCCAAGAAGCTGGGCATTCCGGTGATCGGCGTGGTCGACACCAACCACTCGCCCGTCGGCATCGACTACGTCATCCCCGGCAACGACGACTCGGCCAAGGCCGTGGCGCTGTATGCCAAGGCGGTGGCTGATGCCGTGCTCGAAGGCAAGGCCAATGCGGTCAATGACGTGGTGGCGGCTGTGGCCGGCGGCGATGAATTCGTCGAAGTGAGCGAAGAGGCCTGAGCGTCGCGCCGGCGGGCCTGGAACCGGGGGCTGCAAAGCCCCTTTTTCACGCGCCTTCCCTCTGATTCAAGCGGCTGCCGGACAGCGGCAGCCGCAAGCCCAAGGAGAAACAAAGTGGCAGCAATTACCGCAGGCATGGTGGGCGAGCTTCGCGCCAAGACAGACGCCCCGATGATGGAATGCAAGAAGGCCCTGACCGAGGCCGACGGCGACATGGTGCGCGCCGAGGAGATCCTGCGTGTCAAGCTGGGCAACAAGGCGGGCAAGGCGGCGTCGCGCATCACCGCCGAAGGCGTGATCGCCATCGCAGCAGCCGGCAACACCGGCGCCATCCTCGAAGTCAATTGCGAGACCGACTTCGTCTCGAAGAACGATGCGTTCCTGGCCTTCACCAAGAACCTGGCAGATCTGGTGGCCAGCAGCAACCCGGCAGACGTCGCCGCGCTGTCGGCCCTGCCGCTGAACCAGGAAGGCTTCGGCCCGACGGTGGAAGACGTTCGCAAGGGTCTGATCGGCAAGATCGGCGAGAACGTGGCCATCCGCCGCTTCAAGCGCTTTGCCGGTGACCAGAAGCTGGCCACCTACCTGCACGGCACCCGCATCGGCGTGGTCGTCGAGTTCACCGGCGACGGTGAATCCGCCAGCACAGCCGCCAAGGATGTCGCCATGCATGTGGCCGCGATGAAGCCGGTGGCGGTGTCATCGGCCAACGTGCCGGCCGAGCTGGTCGACAAAGAGCGCAAGATCGCCACCGAGAAGGCATCCGACGACGCAGCGGCCGCAGTCGCCGCCGGCAAGACGCCTCAGTCTGCCGAGATCGTGGCCAAGCGTGTCGAAGGCTCGGTGCAGAAGTATCTGAAGGAGGTCTCGCTGTTCAACCAGGCCTTCGTCAAGAACGACAAGCAGACGGTCGAGCAGATGCTCAAGGCCGCCCACACCCAGGTGGCCGCGTTCACGATGTACATCGTGGGCGAGGGCATCGAGAAGAAGGTGGACGACTTCGCTGCCGAAGTGGCCGCGCAGGTGGCCGCTGCCAAAGGCGCCTGATCGCCATCGCGGCTGCCCTGGTGGCAGCCCGACTGCCAGCACACTTGGCATCACGGTTGGCAGCAAAGTTGGCAGCATCGCCGGTTTCACCGTTGCGTGCCGGCCGGCCGATCGCCGCTGGCGCCAACCCAAACACACCGAAGTACACCCGCGGCCAACCCGTGCGGCGCCCTTAAACTCGCCATTCCCATCCGGAGCCGCCTGCATGCCCGCTTACAAGCGCATTCTTCTCAAGCTGTCGGGCGAAGCCCTGATGGGCGACGACGCCTATGGCATCAACCACGCCACCATCGTGCGCATGGTGCGCGAGGTCCAGGAAGTGACGGCGCTAGGCGTGGAAGTGGCGGTGGTCATCGGCGGTGGCAACATCTTCCGCGGCGTGGCTGGTGGCGCGGTCGGCATGGACCGCGCCACCGCAGACTACATGGGCATGCTGGCCACGGTGATGAACGCGCTGGCGCTGGCCGACACGATGCAGCGCGAGGGCCTCACCGCACGGGTGATGTCGGCGATCGCCATCGACCAGGTGGTGGAGAGCTACGTGCGTCCCAAGGCCTTGCAATACCTGGAAGAAGGCAAGGTGGTGGTGTTTGCCGCCGGCACCGGCAACCCCTTCTTCACCACCGACACCGCAGCCGCGCTGCGTGGCGCCGAAATCGGCGCCCAGATCATGCTGAAGGCCACCAAGGTTGACGGCGTCTACACCGCCGACCCCAAGAAAGACCCGTCCGCCACCCGTTACACCAGCCTCACCTTCGACGAGGCGATTGCCAGGAACCTGCAGGTGCTCGATGCCACTGCATTTGCGCTGTGCCGCGACCAGAAACTGCCGATCAAGGTGTTCTCGATCTTCAAGCCCGGCGCGCTCAAGCGCGTGGTCTTGGGCGAGGACGAGGGCACCTTGGTGCATGTCTGACCTTGTTTGATTGCTGCCTGAAACCTTGAGCCCGCCATGACCACTGCCGACATCAAGAAGACCGCCGAGACAAAGATGGCCAAGTCCATCGACGCGTTGAGGAGCGACCTGCAGAAGATCCGCACCGGCCGGGCCCACCCGGGCATCCTGGACCAGGTGAGCGTGGACTATTACGGCGCGATGGTGCCGATCAGCCAGGTGGCCAACGTGTCGCTGCTCGATGCCCGCACGATCAGCGTGCAGCCCTGGGAAAAGGGCCTGGGCGCCAAGATCGAGAAGGCCATCCGCGAAAGCGACCTGGGCCTGAACCCCGCATCGCAGGGCGACCTGATCCGCGTGCCGATGCCCGCACTGACCGAAGAGCGCCGCCGCGACCTCAGCAAGGTGGTGCGCCATGCCGGCGAAGACGCCAAGGTGGCGGTGCGCAACTTGCGCCGCGAGGCCAACGAGCACCTGAAGAAGCTGCTGAAGGAGAAGACGGTCACCGAGGACGACGAGCGCCGCGCGCAGGACGATGTGCAAAAGCTCACCGACCGCACCGTCAACGAGATCGACAAGCTGGTGCACGCCAAAGAGGCGGAGATCATGGCGGTTTGATGGCCCGCCCGCCCATCCTCCTGGCCGAGCGCCGATCCACACGATGAAACGCGACTTGTCGGTGCCACGCCATGTGGCCATCGTGATGGACGGCAATGGCCGTTGGGCCAAGCAGCGCTACCTGCCGCGGTTCTTCGGTCACAAGGCCGGTGTCGACGCGTTGGTCAAGGTGATCAACGCCAGTGCCGACCGCGGGGTCGAGTACCTCACGGTATTTGCGTTCTCGTCGGAAAACTGGAAACGGCCGGAAGACGAGGTGTCGGGACTGATGGGGCTGGTGCTGGTGGCAGTCACCAAGTATCTGGCCAAGCTGGCACGCGATGGGGTGAAGATCGTCATCGTCGGCGACCGCAACGCAGTGTCTGACCGCCTGCGCGCAGCCTGGACCGAGGCCGAGGACGCCACCCGCCACAACACCCGCATCACGCTGAGCGTGGCCTTCAATTACGGCGGCCGCTGGGACGTGGTGCAGGCTTGCCGCCATGCGGTGGCCGATGGCCTGCAGCCCGACGAGATCACCGAGGCGCGGCTGTCAGGCTACATGGCGATGAAGCATGCACCCGACCCGGATCTGTTCATCCGCACCGGCGGTGAGGTGCGCATCAGCAACTTCCTGCTGTGGCAGGTGGCGTACTCGGAACTGGTGTTCACCGATTGCCTGTGGCCCGATTTCGACGTGCATGCGCTCGACGCCGCACTGGCGGCCTATGCCGCGCGTGAGCGCCGCTTCGGTGCCGTGTCTCCAGCCCATGCCGAAGTGCCTGCCGGCTAGCCCCCGATGCTGCGCCAGCGCGTGATCACTGCCCTGGTGCTGCTGGCACTGCTGTTGCCGGCGCTGTTTGCGCCCAGCCCCTTGCCGTTCGCGCTGTTCACCGGCGTGCTGATCAGCGCGGCTGGCTGGGAATGGGCCCGCCTGAACGGCGCCACCAGCGCCTGGCTGGCGATTGCCAGCGGCGCGCTGCTGGCCGGCCTGTGCGGCGCCAGCCTGATGCGCCTGCCGGCGATGGGGCAGGCCGGCGGGCTGGCCCCAGTGGCCACCGCTGCTGCGCTGGGCGCTGGGCCTGGGCCTGCTGTGGCTGGCCTGGCTGGCCATGGCGCAGGCGCGCACCATCGGCATCAACTTCCTGCTGTCGGTGCTGTGCGTGGTGTGGATGGCCGACATCTCGGCCTACTTCTGCGGCCGTGCCTT
>JBBRJU010000085.1:0-7733 GCA_038218895.1 Burkholderiales bacterium | reverse complement strand
CTCGTCGCGGATCGCGCCGTCGCCGGCCAGGTAGTACTTGCCCTTGAAGTCGTCGGGGTAATAACTCTTCTTGAAGCGCTCGGGGTCGCCCCAGATGTTGCGGATCATGCTCGGCCAGGGCCGCTTGACGACCAGGATGCCACCCTGGCCGTTGGGCATCTCCTTGCCGGTCTCGTCGACCACCGCGGCCATGATGCCGGGGAAGGGCAGCGTGCAGCTGCCGGGCACCAGCGGCGTGGCGCCCGGCAGCGGGGTGATCATGTGGCCACCGGTCTCGGTCTGCCAGAAGGTGTCGACGATGGGGCAGCGGCCGCCGCCCACATGCTTGTGGTACCACTCCCAGGCGGCCGGGTTGATCGGCTCGCCCACGCTGCCCAGCAAACGCAGGCTGCTGAGGTCGTAGCTCTTGGGGTGCACGGCGTCGTTGGCCTCGGCGGCCTTGATCAGGCTGCGGATGGCGGTGGGCGCGGTGTAGAAGATGGTGACCTTGTGGTCCTGGATCATCTTCCAGAAGCGGCCGGCATCCGGGTAGGTGGGAACACCCTCGAACACGATCTCGGTGCCACCCAGGGCCAGGGGCCCGTAGGTGATGTAGGTGTGGCCGGTCACCCAACCGATGTCGGCGGTGCACCAGAACACGTCGTCTGGCCGCAGGTCGAAGGTCAGCTTGGTGGTCAGCGCGGCATGCAGCAGGTAGCCGCCGGTGCTGTGCTGCACACCCTTGGGCTTGCCGGTGGATCCGCTGGTGTACAGCAGGAACAGCGGGTGCTCGGCATCCACCCATTCCGGCTCGCAGGTGGTGGGCTGGCTGTCGACCAGGTCGGCCATCCACTGGTCGCGCCCGGCCACCATGTCGATCGCCGCGCCGCTGCGCCTGACCACCAGCACGTTCTTGACCGAGCCGCAGCCCCCCAGGGCCAGGGCGTCGTCGACGATGCGCTTGAGCGGCAGCTGCTTGCCGCCGCGCACCTGGTGGTCGGCAGTGATCACGGCCACGGCGCCGGTGTCCTCGATGCGGTCACGCACACTTTGTGCCGAGAAGCCGCCGAACACCACCGAGTGGATGGCGCCGATGCGGGCGCAGGCCTGCATCGCCGCCACACCGTCGACCGACATGCTGATGTAGATGATGACCCGGTCGCCCTTGTTGACCCCCAGGCTGCGCAGGCCGTTGGCGATCTGGCAGGTCTTGGCCAGCAGCTGGCTGTAGCTGGTGCGGGTCACCTCGCCGCCGTCGGCCTCGAAGATGATGGCGGTCTTGTCGCCCAGGCCACGCTCGACATTGCGGTCCAGGCAGTTGTAGGACGCGTTCAGCGTGCCGTCGGCAAACCACTTGAAGAACGGGGCATTGCGCTCGTCGAGCACCTGGGTGAAGGGCGTCTTCCAGCGCAGCAGCTCGCGCGCGTTGCGGGCCCAGAAGCCTTCGTAGTCAGCCTCGGCCTCCTGGCAGAGCGCCTCGTAGGCGGCCATGCCCTGCACATGTGCGCCGGCCACCGAGGCGGCCGATGGGAGGTAGGTCTTCAGCTCGGTGGGGCCTGCTGCATTCATGCGTGTCTCCTGGTCTGGCGGTGAAATGGCGACGTGCCAATGGGCTGCACCTTAGGCAGAGGGGCTGACGAACGCCTGACTCCCGCGCCGGCATGCCCAGACCGCGATGATGCAACGCAAGCCCGATGTCGGCGCACCTTGTCACAGGCTGCCGCCTAGAATCCCTGCGACATCCCGGCATCGGCGGCTAGTCGATGGCGCAGCCACCTGGCCATCACGCTGGTCGCCTGCAACCTGCAACCGGCGCCCCTGGCGGCCCCGGCTGCACCCTGAGCAATCCCCCACCGACGCTGACCTGACCATGTTGACGACCATTCTGTTCATCGCCGGCCTGATCGGCCTGGTGGCCGGCGCCGAGTTGCTGGTGCGCGGCGCGTCCAAGCTGGCGCTGAGCTTCGGCCTGTCGCCGCTGGTGGTGGGGCTCACCGTGGTGGCCCTGGGCACCAGCGCGCCCGAGATCGCTGTGTCGGTGGGTGCCTCGCTGTCGGGCAACACCGATCTGGCGGTGGGCAATGTGGTGGGCAGCAACATTTTCAACGTGCTGCTGATCCTGGGCCTGTCTGCGCTGATCACCCCGCTGGTGGTCGACCGCCAGCTGATCCGCCAGGAAGTGCCGGCCATGATCGGCGCATCGGTGCTGCTGCTGGTGCTGTCGCTCGACGGCCGGATCAGCCTGACCGATGCTGCGCTGTTACTGGTCTTGATGGCGGCCTACACCGTGTTCCTGGTGCGGCAGTCGCGCGCCACGACAGCGCAGGCGCAGGCCGCAGGCGACGCCGATCTGCCCAGCTTCGACGCCAGCGCCTGGGACGCCAAGCTGCCGGTCCAGATCGGCCTGATCGTCGGCGGCCTGGTGCTGCTGGTGGGCGGCTCGCAGGCGCTGCTGACGGCTGCCGTCACGCTGGCCAAGGCCTTCGGCGTCAGTGATCTGGTGATCGGCCTGACCATCGTGGCGGCCGGCACATCGCTGCCCGAGGTGGCCACGTCGGTGATGGCGGCCATCCGCGGCCAGCGCGACATTGCCGTGGGCAATGTGGTGGGCAGCAACATGTTCAACATCCTGGGCTGCCTGGGGCTGGCCGGCCTGGCCTCGGGCAACGGCCTGCCGGTGCCGCCGGCGGCGCTGGCCTTCGACCTGTGGGTGATGGTGGCGGTGGCGCTGGCCTGCCTGCCGGTCTTCGTCAGCGGCCGCGAAATCGCGCGCTGGGAAGGGGGCATGTTCATGGCCTATTACGTGGCGTATGTGGTCTGGCTGGTGCTGCAGGCCCAGCAACATGCAGCCGCCCAGCCGTTTTCGGCCGCGATGCTGGGCTTCGTGGTGCCGCTGACGGTGGTGACCTTGCTGGTGGTGCTGCTCAAGCCGTCTGCACCGCAGACCACCACACCCGCCGCCACACCTGCCGCCATACCCGGCGGCCCACCCACCAGCCCACCCACCACGCCGCCGCGCCCCTGAGCCGGCTCAGCGCACAGCGCCGTGTCTGCGGCGCCAGCGCTTGAAGCGCACCTGGGCGCGCCAGCCCAGGTGCACCAGTGCATACACCAGCAGGCCGAAGCCGCAGGCAAAGATCGCCAGGCCCAGCATCAACGGCTTGCCCACCCGCTGCAGCCCGGCCCAGGTGCGCTGCAGCCAGTTGCCCTGGGCCGCAGCACCGGCTGGCGGCGGCACTGCAACGCCGAGCCGGGGGGCGGGCCCGGATTCGCCCAGGATGGCGCTGCCCACCTTCCAGGCAGCGTAATACACCGGCGGAAAGGTGATCGGGTTGGTCACCAGGGTGCTCGCGACGGCGGTCGGCACGTTGGCGCGCAGCGCCACCGCCAGCGCCGCTGACAGCGGGATCTGCGCGATCGGGATCAGGAAGGCGAAGAACACGCCGATGCCGGCGCCCAGCGCGATGCCGCGCCGGCTCATGTGCCACAGCCGCGGGTGGTGCAGGGCCGGGCCCAGCCAACGCAACCAGCGGTTGCCGGCCAGCGTTTGTGGATCGGGCAGCAGCGCGCGCAGGCGCGCCTTCAGCCAGGGCAGGGGCATGGGGCTGCGCTGGTGCCGGTTGCCGGCACTCAGGGCTGGCGTGGCGCAGGCGCAGCGCTGGCCGGCGCCGCGCCAGCGCGTGAGGGCAGGTGCAGGTGCAGTGCTGCCAAGGCCATCAGGTTGGCCGACACCGGCGCGGTCACGAACAGGAACAGCGTGATCAGCAACTCATGCACACCGGGCTCCGCCCGCCACCAGGCCATGCCCATGCTGGCCAGCAACACGCCGCCCACACCCAGCGTGGTGGCCTTGGTGGGTGCATGCAGGCGCATGTAGAAATCGGGAAAGCGCAGCAGGCCGATGCCACCCACCAGCGCAAACAGGCCGCCCAGCACCAGCAGCGCGGCCACGATCAGTTCCATCCACAGGGGCAGGTTGTGCATAACGCTCATTCCAACACGTCGCCGCGGCAGACAAAGCGCGCCAGCGCCACGGTGGATACGAAACCCAGCATCGCGATGATCAGCGCTGCCTCGAACAGCATGGCCGTCTGCCAGCGGATGCCCAGCAGCACCACCAGCGCCACGGCGTTGATCGACAGCGTGTCAAGCGCCAGGATGCGGTCAGGCAGACTGGGGCCGCGCAGCAGCCGCCAGGCGCACAGCGCCATGGCCAGGGCCACCGCCGCCATGGCGAAATCGAGTGCCAGCGAGAGGATCATGGCTCGAAGATCTCCTTGAGCGG
This sequence comes from Burkholderiales bacterium, assembly GCA_038218895.1. Lineage (GTDB taxonomy): Bacteria > Pseudomonadota > Gammaproteobacteria > Burkholderiales > Burkholderiaceae_C > Pseudaquabacterium. Next base: position 3,469 of record JBBRJU010000085.1, on the reverse strand, counting down.
CCGCTCGTAGCGTTGTTTCATCTGGGCCGCTGCGGCCGCCGGGTCATCGCAGTCGAGCGCATGCACCAGGATCTGGCCAGCCGCCTCGTCGACCACGCACGACACCGTGCCCGGCGTGGTGGTGATGATGGTGGCAAACAGGCTGATGGCCACCGGGTGGTGGATGTCCAGCGGCACCACCACCCAATCGGGCTGCGGCCGGGCACCCGGCCACAGCACCAGGCGCGCCACCGTGAAGTTCGACAGCACGATGTCCCACAGCACCACCACCGCCAGGCGCAGCACCGTGCCCCAGGCATGCACCTGCGTGGCCGTCCCCAGGAAGCCATGCAGCAAGCGCGGCAACCACCAGCCCAGCACGGCGGCGGTGATCAGCTGCGGCGGGGCCAGGCTCTGCTGCAGCAGCAGCCAGGCCGCCGCCAGCAGCGCCGACAGGATGGGGTGCGGCCAGGCACCGACGGGCTTCACCGGGATGCCCCCGCTGCGGCTGACGCGGCTGGTACGGCTGGCACGGCGCGTACCGCTGGCCCGGCTGGCACGGCTGGCACGGCCACCGCCGGGTTCTGCCCGGTGTAGGGCCGGGTGCTCTGCGCCGCCGCACCGCCCAGCTCGGGCAGCACCGCGCGGGCATAGGCGGCGCGGTCGGTCAGCTGCAGGGCTGCCGCGTCGGTGTAACGCATCAGCGGCGCTGACAGCACGCTCATGGCCACGCTGGCGCCCACCAGCGAGACGGTGGCCAGCAGCAGGCGCGGGCTGGCGCCAGCCGCCGCCACGCCGTCATCGGTGCGCACGTTCCAGAACAGGATGCTGCCGGCCCGGGCCAGGCCCAGCAGCGTGAAGAAGCCGACCATCAACACCACGGTCCACAGCGCAGCGGCCCAGGCATGGCCGTAAGACGCCTGCAGCAGCATCACCTTGCCGATGAAGCCGGGCAGCGGTGGCAGGCCGGCGCTGCTGGCTGCCGCCAGCAGCAGCAGCAGCCCCAGCAACGTGGGCTGGGCCACCACCGATGCCGGCTGCAACAGCCCGCCCACACGGCCGCGCTGTGCGGCCACCAGTTCGGCCAGCAGAAACATGCCCGCGATCACCAACGTGCTGTTGGCCAGGTAATACAGCGCTGCCGACCAGGCCGGTGCGCCGAACAGCCCGATGGCCGCCAGGATGGTGCCGACCGACGCCACGGTGAGCCAGGCCACCAGCCGGTTCAGGCTGTGCGCGGCCAGCGCCCCCAGCGCCCCCAGCAGACTGCCGGCCAGCGCCAGCGGCAGCAGCAGGGGCTGGGCCACCAACGCGGCGGAATCCCCCGGGCCGGCGGGCGTGAAGTCACCGAACACCACGCCGTGCAACCGGATGATGGCGTAGACGCCCACCTTGGTCATGATGGCGAACAGCGCCGCCACCGGCGGGCTGGCCGCAGCATAGGTGGCCGGCAGCCACAGCGACAACGGCGCCAGCGCAGCCTTGAAGCCGAACACCACCAGCAGCACCAGCGCACCGGCCTTGAGCAGCGCGGCGTCGGGCCCAACCACCTGGGGCACGCGCAGCGCCAGGTCGGCGAAGTTCAGTGTGCCGGTGAGGCCGTAGATCAGCGCCGTACCGACCAGGAACAGCGCCGACGCCGCCAGGTTCAGCACCACGTAGTGCAGGCCCACTCGCAGCCGCTCGCGCCCGCCGCCGTGCAGCATCAGCACATAGCTGGCGATCAGCAGCACCTCGAAGAACACGAACAGGTTGAACAGGTCCCCGGTGATGAAGGCGCCGTTCAGGCCCATCAGCTGGAACTGGAACAGCGCATGGAAATGCCGGCCGTGGGCGTCCCAGCCGCCACTGGCATAGACCAGCACCGGCAGCGCCACCAGGCTGGTGAGCACCAGCATCATGGCCGACAGCCGGTCGACCACCAGCACAATGCCGAACGGCGCCGGCCAGCCGCCGAGCCGGTAGACCGCCAGCGCGCCGGTGTCGGCCTGCAGCGCCAGCGCCAGGGCGATCAGCAGGCCCAGCGCCGCCGATCCCATGGCCAGGCGGCGCGCCAGCCGCAGCCGGCGGTGGCCATGGCTGCTGCCGCCCTGGTCGCCCAACAGCAGCAGGGCAATGGCGGTGGCCGCCGGCAGCAGCACCGGCAGCACGGGGAGGTGTTGCAGCAGCGCGGTCACCGCGGCGCTCCGTGTTCGTCGGCAACATCGTTCTGGCCGGGCTCGCGCCCGCCGGCATCGCCTTGGTGGCCGGGCTCGCGCCCGTCCACGTGGTCCGTGCCGTTGTCGGCGCGGCTGCGCAAGGCCAGCTCCACGACGAAGCCGGTGGTGGCAAAGCCGATGACGATGGCGGTGAGCACCAGGGCCTGGGGCAGCGGGTCGGCGATGGTGGCAGCGCCGGTGCCCAGGATGGGCGGTGCGTCGCGCCACAGCCGGCCCATCGCGAAGATAAACACGTTCACTGCATAGCCCAGCATCGACAGGCCCAGCACCACCGGAAAGCTGCGCCCGCGCAGCAGCAGCCAGATGCCGCAGGCGGTGACCACGCCGATGCCGGTGGCCAGCAGGAATTCCATCGAGATCATCGCGTCTGCCCCGGCTTGCTGGCCGTGCCCAGCACCGACAGCGTGAGCAAGGTGGCGCCCACCACGGTGATGTAGACACCCAGGTCGAACAGCGCCGCCGTGGCCAGCGGCAGCTCACCCAGCAACGGCACCACCGGGTGGCCGAAAGCGCTGGTGAGGAAGGAGCTGCCGAAGGCAAAGGCGCCGACCCCGGTGAGCCAGGCAATGCCCAGCCCGATGCCGATGGCCTGCACAAAGCGCTGCCCGCCGGCGGCATGCAGCAGCGCCTCGGCCCGCTGCTGCCCCAGCGCCATGAACTGGAGCACCAGCGCCACCGCCGTCACCAGGCCGGCGATGAAGCCGCCACCCGGCAGGTTGTGGCCACGCCAGAAGATGTAGACGCTGACCACCAGTGCCAGCGGCAGCACCAGCCGGGCGGCATTGCGCAGCAACAGCGACGGCTGGGCGGTGCCCCAGGCGCGGCCGTCTGGGTCCAGCGCGGGCCGGCGCACGCGCCAGCCGTCCATCAGCGCCAGCACGCCGACGGCGGCAATGCCCAGCACGACGATCTCGCCGAAGGTGTCGTAGGCGCGGAAATCGACCAGGATCACGTTGACGGTGTTGGTGCCACCGCCCTCGGAAACCGCCTTATCGAGAAAGAACCAGCTGATCGCATCATGGTCGCGCGTCAGCATCAGCCAGCTCAGCCAGGCGATGCCGGCGCCGCCGGTCAGCGCCAGCGTGGCGTCGCGCCAGCGGCGCAGCGGGCTGGATTCCTTCGGGCTGGTGGGCGGCAGCAGGGCCAGGCCCATCAACAGCAGCACGGTCGCCACCACCTCCACCGACAGCTGGGTCAGCGCCAGGTCTGGGGCGGACAGCCCGACAAACGCCAGCGCGGTGATCAGGCCCACCACGCCCACCAACACCACC
>JBBRJU010000084.1:0-7734 GCA_038218895.1 Burkholderiales bacterium | reverse complement strand
GATCATCTTCCTGATCACGATCCCCGTGGTGACACAGAGCATCACGCTGCAGTTGCCCAAGGAACGCAACGTGCCCACGCAGACCAAGCCCGAAAATGTGCTGCTGGCCGTCAGCAAGGATGGCGACATTTACTGGAATACCCGCAAGATGCCCGACATCGAGAGCGTGGTGGCCGAGCTGAAGAAAGAGGCGGTGAAAGACCCGCAGCCCGAGGTGCACATCCGCGGTGACGAAGAGGCACGCTACGAAGCGGTGGGCCGCCTGGTGGTGGCCTGCCAGCGGGCCGGCATCGCCAAGGTCGGTTTCATCACCGAAGCGCCACCGAAACAATGAGCCCCCGGGCCATGGCATGCCATGGCCCATCTTCCGGAGGGGGTACGGCGTCCGCCTTGGGGCGGCCCGGCGCCCGACGCCACCCTCCGACCAGGACAACGCAAGGACCACGACCATGGGAATGAATGTCGGCAACGCCAGCGGCGAAGACGAGGTGATGGTGGAGATGAACACCACCCCGCTGATCGACGTGATGCTGGTGCTGATCATCATGCTGATCATCACCATCCCGCTGCAGACGCATGCAGTGAAGATGAACATGCCGGTGGGCCCGAGCAGCGTGCCGCCCAAGCCACCGGAGATCATCCGCATCGACGTCGACTTCGACGGCACCATCGGCTGGAACGGCGAGATCGTGCCCGACCGCGCCACGCTGGAGAACAAGCTCAGCCAGATCGCCACCCTGTCTGACCAGCCCGAGGTGCATCTGCGCCCCAACAAGCTGGTCTCCTACAAGGTCGTCGCGATGGTCCTGGCCAGCGCCCAACGCCTGGGTGTCACCAAGATCGGCCTGATCGGCAACGAGCAGTTCATGCAGTGAGCGCGACCATGACGATGAAGAGTTGTGCGGCTGGCGCTGTGTTGGTGCTCGGGCTGGCCGCCGGCGCCGCACAGGCACAGGCGCTGCGCCCGGAAGTGGGCAAACCGCTGCAGGCAGCGGCTGATCTGCTGAAGGCCGGCAAGGGCCGGGAAGCGCTGGCCAAGGTGAAAGAAGCCGAAGCCGTGGGCGGCAAGACCGCCGCCGAGGCCTTGATGGTCGACCGCATGAAGGCCGCCGCCGCCCAGCGCGCCGGCGACAGCGCCACCACGGCACAGGCGCTGGAATCGCTCTACGGCAAGGTGTCTGGCGCCGAGCAGGGCCAGGTGGCCGAGCAGCTCGCCAGCACCTTTGCCACCGCGCGCGACAACGCCCGGGCCGCGCAGTGGGTGCAGAAGGCGCAGGCCGCCGGCAACAGCAGCGCCAGCCTGAAGCAGTTGCAGGCCTACCTGCAGGGCAGCAGCGGCGACTACGCCGCCATCGGCAAGGAAGCCGCTGCCGCCGTGGCCACTGCCGAGCAGGCGGGCAGACGGCCGGAAGAAGCGGACTTGCTGCGCCTGGCCGACGCCCAGGCCCGCACCAACAACACCGCCGGCCAGGCCGCCACGCTCGAAAAACTGCTGTTCAGCTATCCCAAGAAAGATTACTGGGCGGTCTACCTGGGTCGCATGCCGCGCAAGGCGGGCTTTTCCAGCCGCATGAACCTGGACCTGATGCGCCTGCGACTGGCCACCGGCTCGCTGGAGAAGACTGACGAGTTCATGGAAATGTCGCAGCTGGCCCTGCAGGCCGACTTGCCGGCCGAAGGCAAGGCCATTGTCGACCGGGGCTTTGCCAGTGGCGCACTGGGCACCGGCGCAGAGGCCGAGCGCCACAAGCGCCTGCGTGATCTGGCCATCAAGCAGGAAGCCGACGCCAAGGCCTCGATCGACCAGCGCGCGGCGGCTGCAGCTGCCGCCAGGGACGGCAACGACCTGGTGCAGATCGGCTACGCCTACGCCACCATGGGCCAGGCCGACAAGGGCATCACGCTGATCGAGCAGGGCATCGCCAAGGGCAGCCTGAAGCGGCCGGACGATGCGCAGCTGCGCTTGGGCATGGCGCTGCTGCTGGGCGGTGCCAAGCACAAGACCAGGGCGGTGCAGGTGCTGCGCGCGGTGAAGGGCAGCGACGGCACGGCCGACATCGGCCGTCTGTGGGCGCTGTACGCGAACACGCAAGGTTGACCGGCACGGGCACGGGCGCTGAACGGGCAATGAGCGGGCATTGAACGGCCGCTGCGGCGCCTCGGCCACAATCATGGGGCAGGTTACCTGCCCTTTTTTTATCTGCGTCACCCGCGCACCGCCATGGCCCTGCCCTTTGTCCAAGCCCTGCCCCACGGCATCCATGTCATCGACACCGGATTCCATCGCCCGCTGTTCGATGCAGCCTATCTGATCGTCGAGAACGGCCGGGCCGCCTTTGTCGACACCGGCACCAACTTCGCAGTGCCACGCCTGCTGGCCGCACTGGACGACCTGGGCCTGCCGCGTGATGCGGTGGACTTCGTCATCCCCACCCATGTGCACCTCGACCATGCGGGCGGCGTCGGGCTGCTGATGCAGGCCCTGCCCGCAGCCACGCTGCTGGTGCACCCGCGTGGCGCGCGCCACATGGTGGACCCACAGGCGCTGTACCAGGGCGCGCTGGCGGTCTACGGACAAGCGGCGATGGACCGGCAGTACGGCCAGCTGGTGCCGGTGCCGGCTGAACGGGTGCGCATCCCCCAGGATGGCGAAACCATCGCCCTGGCGGGCCGGCCCCTGCTGTTCATCGACACCCCTGGCCATGCCCGGCACCACCACTGCATCTGGGACGCCCGCAGCGCAGGCTGGTTCACCGGCGACACCTTCGGCCTGAGCTACCGCGAGACCGACAGTGCTGCGGGCGCCTGGGCCTTGCCCACCTCCAGCCCGGTGCAGTTCGAACCCGGGCCGCTGCGCCAGTCGATCACCCGGCTGATGGCGCAACAGCCGCGCCAGATGTATCTGACACATTTCGGCGCAGTGGGCGATGTGGCACGGCTGGCGCTGCTGCTGCTGGACCAGATCGACGCGATGGTGGCGCTGGCCGAAGGCCTGCGCGCTGCGCCGGACCGGCATGCGGCGCTGCAGGCCGGCCTGCACACGCAGGTGCTGCAGCAATTGCAGCAACACGGCGTGGCCGATCTCGATGCCGCGCTGGCCAGCGTGTGGCTGGACATCGAACTCAATGCCCAGGGCCTGGGCGTCTGGCTGGACCGCGACGGCCGCTGATCCACTGGCCACCATTCCATACCACCAAGGACACACCATGCGCTTGTTGCACACCATGCTGCGGGTCGGCCACCTCCAGCGCTCGATCGACTTCTACACCCAGGTGCTGGGCATGGACCTGCTGCGCACCACGCAGCGGCCCGAGCAGCAGTACGACCTGGCCTTCGTCGGCTATGCCGGCGGCAACCCCGACCAGGCCGAGATCGAGCTGACCTACAACTACGGCACCGACCACTACACGCTGGGCACGGCCTACGGGCATATTGCCATCGGCGTGGCCGATGTGGCCGCCACTTGCAGCACGCTGCGCCAGAAGGCGGCCGCGCTGGGCGGCGCCATCACCCGCGAACCGGGCCCGGTGAAGGGCGGCAACACCGTGATCGCCTTCGTCACCGACCCCGATGGCTACAAGATCGAACTGATCGAGCGGCGCAACCTCTGACAACACGGGCGGCCCGGCCCTGCCGGGCAGGCTCAGTGGCGCAGTGCCTGCGCCTCGCGCGCCAGGCGGGTGATGCGGGCCCAGTCTCCGGCCGCCACCGCAGCGGCCGGCGTCAGCCATGAGCCACCGCACACCTTCACGTTGGGCAAGGCCAGGAACTGCCGCGCTGTCTCCAGGTTGATGCCGCCGGTGGGGCAGAACACCACGTCGGGGAACGGCCCGCCCAGCGCCTGGAGCATCGGGATGCCACCGGCCTGCATGGCCGGAAAGAATTTCAGGAACACGAGGCCGTCAGCCTGGGCCGCCATCACTTCACTGGCGGTGGCCACGCCCGGCAGCAGCGGCAGGCCGATGCGCCGGCAGGCGGCGCCCACGGCGCTGGTGTAGCCGGGGCTCACCGCAAAGCGGCTGCCGGCATCCAGCGCGGCCTGCGCATCGGCGGCCGAGCGGATGGTGCCAGCACCCACCACCGCCTCGGGCAGCGCCTTGGCGATGGCTTCGATGCACTGCAGCGCCACGGGCGTGCGCAGGGTCACTTCCAGCACCTTGACGCCACCGGCCAGCAGGGCCTCGGCCATCGGCACGGCATCCTGCACACGTTGCAGCACGATGACGGGGATGACGGGGCCATGGCTGGCCAGGCTGAGGGTGTCGATCATGGGCAAGGTCCTGAAGCGGGTGTCGGATGGGTGGGGCGCAGCGTGCCTCACAGCCAGGTGATGGCGCCCTCTTCGGCGCTGCGCACCGTGCGGCGCATGCCGCCGAACAGCTCGCGGCCCAGGCCGTGGGCGTTGTCGTCGGCCTGGTCGGCGTCCAGCGTGGCCAGCGTCCGGGCGGCCCATTCGGCCGGGTCGACCAGGGCTGCCAGCGTGCCGGCATTGGCGTCCAGGCGGATCACATCACCATCCCGCAAGCGGGCCAGCGGGCCGCCGGCCAGCGCCTCGGGGCTGGCATGGATGGCGGCCGGCACCTTGCCCGACGCACCGCTCATGCGGCCGTCGGTCACCAGCGCCACCCGGTGGCCCTTGCCCTGCAGCACCGCCAGCGGCGGCGTGAGCTTGTGCAACTCGGGCATGCCGTTGGCTTGTGGCCCCTGGAAGCGCACCACCACCACCACATCGCGGTCAAGCTCGCCGGCCTGGAAGGCAGCATGCAGTGCCTCCTGGCTGTGGAACACCCGGGCCGGGGCTTCGACCACATGGCGGTCGTCGGGCACGGCCGAAATCTTGATCACTGCCCGGCCCAGGTTGCCTTCGAGCAGCTTCAGCCCGCCACTGGGCGAAAACGGTGCCGAGACCGGCCGCACGATGCCGAGGTCGCTGCTCTCGGTGGCGACCGGCGTCCAGGCCAGGCCATGGCCGCCGTCGGCGATGCGCGGCACGCTGCCATAGGCCGCGATGCCGCCGGGCGCCACCGTGGCCACATCGGCATGCAGGCAGCCGGCGGCGAGCAGCTCACGCAGCACCCAGCCGGGGCCGCCAGCAGCCTGGAACTGGTTCACATCGGCATCGCCATTGGGGTACACCCGGGCCAGCAGCGGTACCTCGGCCGACAGGTCGGCAAAGTCAGTCCAGTCGATGCTGATGCCGGCAGCGCGCGCTACCGCCACCCAGTGGATCAGGTGGTTGGTCGATCCGCCGGTGGCCAGCAGCGCAGCCATGGCATTGACGATCACCCGCTCATCGACCAGCTGGCCGATCGGCGTGTAACGTGCATGGCGCGTGATGCCCAGCAGCGTGCCGACCGCCTCGCGGGTCAGCGCCGTGCGCAGGCCGTCGTGCGGGTGCACGAAGGCGGCGCCCGGCACGTGCAGGCCCATCGCCTCCAGCAGCATCTGGTTGCTGTTGGCCGTGCCATAGAAGGTGCAGGTGCCAGGGCCGTGGTACGCGGCCTGCTCGGACTGCAACAGCTCGGCACGGCCGACCAGGCCCTGGGCGAACTGCTCGCGCACCTTCGACTTGTCGCCGTTCGACAGGCCGGTGCCCATCGGCCCGGCCGGCACGAACACACAGGGCAGGTGGCCGAAATGCAGCGCCCCGATCAGCAACCCGGGCACGATCTTGTCGCACACGCCCAGCAGCAGCGCACCGTCGAACACATCATGGGTCAGCGCCACCGCCGTGGCCATGGCGATGGTGTCGCGCGAGAACAGCGACAACTCCATGCCCGGCAAGCCCTGGGTGACGCCGTCGCACATCGCCGGCACACCGCCAGCCACCTGCACCGTGGCGCCACGCCGCAGCGCCTCGTCACGGATCAGCGCCGGGTAGCCCTCGTAGGGCTGGTGGGCCGACAACATGTCGTTGTAGGCCGTCACCACCGCCACGTGCGGCGCACGCTCGGCCACCACCCGCAGGCGCTGGTCACCCGGCATGGCGGCAAACGCATGTGCCACATTGGCGCAGCCCATGCGCCGGGCGCCGGGCGGGCGGTCGGCCAGCTTCTTCGTGCGTGCCAGGTAGGCCTGGCGCTGCGGCGCGCTGCGCGCGCGGATGCGCTCGGTCAAGGCGGCGATGCGAGGTTTCATGGTGTCAGTCCAGTCACTGATTTTTTAGATTTTGGTGTAACTTGGTTACATCGTCAACAGGCACACACCCACACAGGCTGGCGCGGTGAAACGAGCGTTGCGGTGTTTCTGGCATGCTCGGCGGCATGCAAAGCCTGGCCATGCGTGACACCGCCGCGCTGCTGGCCGAGGTGCGCCAGCAGTGGGGCGGCAGTTCTGACCTGTGGGTATTCGGCTATGCGTCGCTGATCTGGCGGCCCGAGTTCGACGCCACCGAACACCGCCCCGCGCTGGTGCGCGGCTGGCACCGCGCATTCAAGATGCGGTCGCGCATCAACCGCGGCACGCCGGAGCAGCCCGGGCTGGTGTATGCGCTGGTGTCGGGTGGCATGTGCCGGGGCATGGTCTACCGCATCCCGCACGCGCGCGGCCGCGACGAACTCGACCGCTTGTGGCACCGCGAGATGCCCACCGGTGTCTACGACCCGCGCTGGCTGCGCTGCCAGACCGCCGGCGGCGAGGTGATGGCGCTGGCCTTCACGCTCAGCCGGCGCAGCCCCAACTTCACCGGCCGCATCGACGACCCTGAGATGCTGCGCATCCTGCGCCAGGCCAGCGGCCGCTATGGCAGCACGCTGGACTACCTGGTGCGCACTGCCGAGGCCCTGCGCCACCACCGCATGTGCGACCGCGAGAGTGCGCGCCTGCTGGCGCTGGCCCGGCGTGAAGGACTGGCCTGACCAGACATGCCGGGCACTGGCCTCAGGCTGCCGGCAATGCCGTGCCCGACGACCTGGCGCGCACCAGAGCCAGATCGTCGGGCGTGTCGACATCGACCAGCACACCCGGGTCGTCGAGTTCGATGCCTTGCGACGGGTAGCGCGCCATCAAGCGGCGGGCGCCTTCATCGCCGGTGAGCTGCACCAACTCGGAAAACAATTCGGCAGCAAAGCCCACCGGGTGGCCACGCCGGCCGCGGTACTGGGCAAACACCACCGCATGCTGGACCAGGCCCTGTGCCACCTGCACCAGGCTGGCCGGCCGCACCAGCGGCATGTCACCCGGCAGCACCAGCCAGCCACCGCCGTCCGACCGCGCTGCGACCCCTGCCGCGATGGAAAAGCCCATGCCCAGCGGGCCGCTGCCCGGGCTGCCCACCTCGGGCAGCACCACCACGTCACGCCGCGCCACCCAACGCGTGGCCTCGGCGGCCAAGGGCTGGGTGGTGACCACCACCACCGGCAGCCGGCTCTCGATGGCATGGCCGATGGTCTGGCCCAGCACGCTGATGCTGCCGAGCGCCTGGACCAGCTTGTGGCTCTGGCCGCCAAACCGGCTGCCGCGGCCGGCCGCCAGCACGACGATGATGGGTTGGGGTTTCATGGGTTTGCTCGCAGGGGTCCTGTTGCACACACACGCCCGGACGCCTCTGGGCACCAAGCATGCGGGCCACCCCACCCAAGCGACAGTCGGAGCTGTACTTAAGGCCAATCACTTAGGGTGCAACCACCATGCCGCCTTGCCACCACGCCACCCGGCGCTGACCGCTGGCTTGTGGCAGCCGCCTGCAGCCGGCCTGCCTGCGGCGGCATACTCGGCGCATGGACCACCGCATCG
>JBBRJU010000083.1:0-7739 GCA_038218895.1 Burkholderiales bacterium | reverse complement strand
CTGGTCGGGTCGGGCGTCGGCCCACTTGGCCAGCAGCGCCGGGATGTGGTCTGCAAACGCCTGCAGCGGGATGCGCGACTGCAACACCATGCTGCCATCGGCGCGGCGGTCGACCGCGATGTCGCGCGGCAGCCAGTTCATCTTGCGAAACGGCGGCTGAACGGGCGGCTGGGCCGCCGTGGTGCTGGTGCTGGTGCTGGTGCTGGTGCTCATGCTCGTGTCCATGCTCATTGGCCCTTGAAGTCGGGGGTGCGTTTTTCCAGGAAGGCGCGCATGCCTTCGGCCATGTCCTGTGTCTTGAACAGCGGCAGCAGCTGCAAGTAGACATGGTGCACATGGTCGGGGAAGTTCTCGTTCATGCCGATGCGCATCATGCGTTTGGAGGCCTGCACCGCCAGCGGCGCGTTGGCGGCGATCTCTTGTGCCATGGCGCGCGCGGCATCCATCAAGTCGGCATCGGGCACCACGGCGTTGGCCAGGCCCCATTCCAGGCTTTCTTGCGCGCTGAGCGTGCGGCCGGTGAAGATCAGCTCGGCCGCCTTGGCCCAGCCGATCATGCGTGGCAGGAACCAGGTGCCGCCCGATTCAGGCACCACGCCGCGCTTGACGAAGGCCGCCGCCAGCTTGGCCGACTGGGCCATGATGCGGATGTCGCAACCCAGCGCGGTGTCCATGCCGTAGCCCGCTGCGCCGCCGTTGACCGCGCAGATGGTGGGCTTGTCCATCGCTTGCAGCACCGTGGGCGGGGTGTTGCGCAGGTTCAGCGTGGTGCGGCTGCTGGCGCTGCTGATGCCGCCTTCGCCGCGCACCTCGCGCAGATCGAGCCCGGCGCAGAAGGCCCGGCCGCTGCCGGTGAGGATGACGCAGCGCACCGCCTGGTCGTCGTTGGCGCGCAGCAGGGCAGCGGTCAGTTCATCGAGCATCGCCCGGCTGATGGTGTTCATGCGCTCGGGCGCATGCAGCGTGATGGTGGCGATGTGGTCGGCCACCGCGTAGAGGACTTCGCTGGCGGGCGCTGTGGGCACCGTGGGCGTTGCTGGCGTTGCGGACATTGGGGGCGTTGCGGACATTGCGGGCGTGGGGGCCATCGGTGTTTCCATCACAGCGTGTAGGTGCGGGCCGCGTTGTCGTGGAACATGGCCTGCTGGTCGGCGGCGCTGTAGCGTGCGGCCAGCTTCTTCATCGCGTTCCAGTACACGCCATAGGGCAGCGACCGGCGGTCGACCGGAAAGTTGCTCTCGAACATGCAGCGGCCTGGGCCGAAGCAATCGATGGTGTGGTGGTAATAGCGCGCCTGGGCTTCGACCAGCTCGTCGCTGCTGGCGGGGCGGCTGCGCTGGTCCCAGCCGAAGCCGTTGTCGGGCATGGCCAGGCCGCCGATCTTGGCCACCACGTTGCGGCAGCGGGCGATGGTCTCGATGTCGCGCTGCCACTGGCTGAAGATGGCCTCGCGCTGCCCAGCATACGGCCCCACGCCCAGCGGCGTGCCGAAATGGTCCAGCACCAGCGTGGTGCCGGGCACCGCTCGCGCCAGGTCGGCAAATGCCGGGTTTTGGTGGTGGTAGTGCCAGGTGTCGAAGGTCAGGCCCCGTTCACCCAGCCGGGCCACGCCGGCGCGGAATTCGGGGTCGGCATACAGGCCCTCGGCACCGCGCCCGGGGATGCTCAGCGCGTCGGGGTGTGGGTCGCGCGCACCAGCATGGCGGATGCCGCGGAACAGGCCGTCGCCCGCAGCCCGGTGCGCGTCCAGCGCTTCATCGAGCAGCGGGCCGCCGCGCAGGTCGGCATGGGCGACGATGCCTGCAATCACTGCACCGCCACCGCCTTCACGGCTGGCGCGGGCGATGCGGGCGACAAACGCGGTCTCGCCCACCGGCTTCAGGTGCTCGGGGCCGTCGGGCCGCGCCGCCGCGCGGCATTCCACGAACACCGTCTTCACGATGTGGTGGCCGGTGTTGGTGTCGCCCCACAGGTCGCCCAACAAGTAGGCCGAGCGGCTGCCGGCGGCCAGCCACAGGTGGTGGTGGGGGTCGATGATGGGGCGCTCGGGGTCGATCGGCGCTTCGCGCGCGAGGTCGAGCCAGGCCTGGGTACCCGGTGTGTGGGTGGGTGTGGCTTGGTTCATGCCTTGGCGTCTTCCAGCGGTTTGCCCAGTGCGCGGGCTTCGTCGTCGTAGCGGGCGTACGACGCTTTGAGCGTGGCGCTGTTCAGGATCATCTCGCCGACCAGTTGCCGCGTCTCGCCGTCCAGGATGCGGGTGCGCACCCAGACTGATTCAGTGCGTGCGCTTTCGCTGAGCGCCACGATCTCGCGCTCCAGCAGGTAGGGGTGGTCGACAAACAGCGGGCCCTGGATCAGTTTGATTTCCTGGCCGGCAAACAGCCCCACCGCCGGCCCGTGGCCGCGAAAACCGGCCTGGTCCATGCTGCTGCCCAGCAGCACGCTGATCATCTCCATCGGGATGATGGCCCGGCCCCAGGGGGCGCTGGCACCGCCCTCGGGTGTGTACCAGGGGCAGGGTTCGGTGATCACCCGCAGCTTGTCGGCCAGGCTGAAGGGGTAGTGCGGGCCCATGTGCTGGGTGGGGGCCATGCGCACGGGCTCGGGGTTGCCGGCGCCTTGCTGGCCCACCCGCAGCGCCCGGTTGATCACCAGCTGGGCAGGTGCGCGCAGCTTGGCCATGCGCTGGCTGATCTCGCTGGGCGGATGCGGGCCGGCGCCCACGCTGGCGGTGCCGGTGAGCACCGGCGTGCCGTCGGCCTTTTCGGCCCAGATGCGGGTGAAGCTGGCGCCGGCTTCCGGCAGTTGCACAAAGGCGCGCACCCGTTCGCCTTCAACCACCATGGTCTGGTAGTGCGCGCTGATGCAGCCAGTCTCGAACCAGGCCTGGCCCCACAGCTGCACCAGCAGCGGGTCGAACTGGCTGAAATGGGTGGGCCCTTCGATCGGCCCGGCGCGCAGACCCAGGTCGGCCGCCATGGCGTCGTCATGGATCGACTTGTGGCCGTCGACGATCTGCCCGGCCAGCATCTGCTGCGGCTGGCGCAAGGGGCCACACAAACTGGGGCGGTCGGCAGGACGCGCGGCAAACGGGGTGGCCATGGCAGTCTTCCAGAAAGGAGCAGACCAGTGTGGACGGCGGGCCAGGGCCATGGCTAACACCTGGGTGACAGCCGCTGCCGCAGGCAGCCCGCCGGCGGGCAGGGGCATCACGGGTTGATTCCATGGCCGGTCCGCCCAGAATGGCCGCACCAATCCACCCGCCGGAGCCCCGCATGACCCACCAGCCCAGTTCTTTGCCTCACCGCGCCGCCGATGCCGCCGACCCTGCAGCCTACACGGCCGACCCCGCCGCCCAGGCCGCGATGCGCAGCCCGCGCCCCGCCAGCCACGGCGCCGTACGCGCCTACGACTGGATCGCCCACCATGCCGCCAACCGGCCGGCCAAGGAGGCGGTGCGTGAGCTGAGCCCACGCCACAGCTACAGCTATGCCGCGCTGGACCAGCGCGCCGAGGCCATGGCGGCGCACCTGCAATCGCTGGGCATCGGCCGCGGTGCGCGGGTGGCCCTGCTGGCACACAACGGCGTGGAGTACTTCGACCTGCAGTTTGCCTGCGGCCGCACCGGCGGCATCGCGGTGCTGCTGAACTGGCGGCTCACCGTCACCGAGCTGGAATACATCCTCCAAGACAGCGCGCCGCTGCTGCTGATCCACGACGTGGAATTCAGCGCCACGGCGCAGGCGCTGCAGCAGCGCTGCAACATCCCGCACCTGCTGTGCATCGACAAAGCCGCCGCCAATCCCTCCGGCAACCCTTATGCAGCGGCACTGGCTGCCCAGGCCGGCACGGTGGCAAAGCGCGCGGTGCTGACCCATGACGACGTGGTCACCATCATGTACACCTCGGGCACCACCGGCCAGCCCAAGGGGGCGATGATCACCCACGGCATGAACTTCTGGAACTGCAGCAACCTGGGCACGCCGGCCGGGGTGGGGCTGGGCACGGTGCACCTGTCGGTGCTGCCGCTGTTCCACACCGGTGGCCTGAACTGCTATTCCAACCCGGTGCTGCATGCCGGTGGCACGGTGGTGATCATGCGCAGCTTCGACCCCGGCCATGCGCTGCGGGTCATCGGCGATGCGGCCGAGGGCATCACGCACTTTTTCGCGGTGCCGGCGCCTTACCAGTTCATGCTGCAGCACCTGGAATTCGCCACCACCGACCTGGGCCGGCTGCAGAGCGCCGGCGTGGGCGGTGCGCCCTGTGCCCTGCCGATCCTGCAGGGCTGGGCAGCGCGTGGTGTCCACCTGATGCAGGGCTTCGGCATGACCGAGACCAGCCCGGCCTGCATCTTCCTGGACCCGGCGGATGCCGTCCGCAAGCTCGGTTCCACCGGCAAGGCGCTGATGCACACCGAGGCGCGCATCGTCAACGATGCCGGTGCCGACTGCGGGCCCGACGAGATCGGCGAGCTGTGGGTGGCCGGCCCCAACATCACCCCCGGTTACTGGAACCGGCCCGACGCCACGGCCGGCGCGTTTGAAGGCCGCTGGCTGAAGACCGGCGACGCGGCGCGCATCGACAGCGAAGGCTTCTTCTACATCGTCGACCGCTGGAAGGACATGTACATCTCCGGTGGCGAGAACGTCTACCCGGCCGAGGTGGAGAACGTGCTGTACCAGCTGCCCCAGGTGGCCGAGGCGGCGGTGATCGGCGTGCCCAGCGACAAGTGGGGCGAGGTGGGCCTGGCGGTGCTGGCGCTGAAAGCCGGTCAGGTGCTGGACAAGGCCACGGTGCTGGCGCACTGCGCTGACCGGCTGGCGCGCTTCAAGCAGCCGCACGACATCGCCATCCTGCCCGCGCTGCCGCGCAACGCCACCGGCAAGGTGCTCAAGCGCGCGCTGCGCAAGCAGTTCGTCGGCAGCAACGCCCCCGCCATCAGTTGAACCCAAGCCCCAGCCCTTGACCACCAGACCCATCCAGCCATTGACCACCATGACCCCGTGGACCTGTTTTGACGTGACGATGGACGGCGCCGTGGCGCATGTCCGCATGAACCACCCCGAGCGCCACAACGCGATGACGGCGGCCTTCTGGGCCGAGATCCCGCAACTGTTCCAGCAGCTCGATGCGGCCGGCGGCGTGCGTGCGGTGCTGCTGTCGTCGCAGGGCAAGCACTTCAGCGCCGGCATGGACCTGGGCGTGTTCGCCGATGCCGGCACGCTGGGCACGGTGAGCGTGCGCGCCCGCGAGCAGTTCCGCCAGCAGCTGAAGAAACTGCAGCAGAGCTTCAACGCCATCGCCGATGCGCGCTTTCCGGTGATTGCCGCGATCCAGGGCGGCTGCATCGGCGGCGCGGTGGACCTGGCCACCGCCTGCTGCCTGCGCTACTGCAGCCGCGACGCCTGGTTCTGCATCCAGGAGATCAACATCGGCATGATGGCCGACGTGGGCACGATGAACCGCATGCCCAAGCAGATCCCCGAGGCGGTGATGCGCGAGCTGGCCTACACCGGTGACCGGCTGGGCGCCGAGCGGGCAGAGCGGCTGGGCTTCGTCAACGGCCTGTTCGACGACCATGCCGCCACGATCGCCGGTGCGCTGGCCGTGGCGCAGAAGATCGCCGCCCGCGCGCCGGTGGCCGTGGCCGCCACCAAGGAGATGATCAACTACACCCGCGACCATTCGGTGGCCGAATCCTTCGCCTACATGAACGCGCTGCAGCCCGGCGTGTTCGACCCCGAGGACATCGCCCGCGCGGTGCACGCCCAGAAAAGCAAGCAGTCGGCCGGCTTTGCCGACCTGGCGCCGATCAAGCCCAACATGGGCTGAACTGGGCAGGGCCCGAACCTCGGCCCTGATCAAGCCCGCGCATGCGTGGGCCTGGGGCTCAGGCCGGCTGGGCCCAGACCACCGGCGCACCGGTGGCATACCACTCGTCCACCGCAGCGGCGACATTGGCTTCGATGCGCCCGCGGCGGATCTTCATCGTCGGGGTGAGCATGCCGGTCTCCATGGTCCAGGGTGCTGGGGCAACCACCAGCATCTGCAGGTGCTCATGGCCGGCCAGCTGCGCATTCACATCCTGCAGCAATTGCCGCAGCGCGGTATCGACCTGGGCACGCACCGCGTCGTCGGCCAGCTTCGGGCGCAGGTGCTCGTCGAGCACCACCACCGCATAGGCGGCCGGCTGCCCCAGGCCGGAGACCATCGACAACTCCACCATCGGGTGGGCGTTCAGCCGGTTCTCGATCGGCGCCGGCGCCACGTACTTGCCCTTGGCGGTCTTGAACAGTTCCTTCTTGCGGCCGGTCAGCACCAGCTGGCCGTGTGCGTCGTACCGGCCCAGGTCACCAGTGCGGAAGAAGCCGTCGTCGGTGAAGCTTTCGGCGTTCAGCTCGGGTTGCTTGTAGTAGCCGGCCATCTGGCCGGGCGACTTGACCAGCACCTCGCCGTCGTCGGCGAGGCGGGCCTGCACATCCGGGAAGGGCTTGCCCACCGTGCCCACCGCCTGCTCGCCCGGCGCGCTGGTGTGCGAATAGGCGAAGTCCTCGGTCATCGCATAGCCCTCGTTCAGCTCCAGCCCCAGCCGGCGGTACCAGCGCAGCAACTCTGCCGGCAAGGGTGCCGAGCCGCTGCCGGCGCTGCGCACATGTTCCAGCCCCAGGCCGGTCAGCACCTTCTTGCCCACGGCCGCCGCCATGGCCGGGTTGGACAGCGCCGCATCGAGCTGGGCGGCCGGCATCTGCGCCAGCACCGCCTGCTGGAACTTGGTCCACAGCCGGGGCACCGAGATGAACGACGTGGGTTGCGCCCGCTTCACATCGGCCATGAAGGTGGCCAGCGATTCGCTGAAGAACACATGCGTGTCGCCGGTGATGAAGGCGGTGCATTCGACCCAGGCACGCTCGAAGCAGTGCGCCAACGGCAGGTAGGAGATGACACGCGACGGCGCTTGCACGCCGCCGTTGGCGTCCACCCCGCGGGCGATCATGCCGTTGGCGGCGGCGGTGATGCTGCCGAAGGTCTGCATCACGCCCTTGGGCTGGCCGGTGGAGCCGGAGGTGTAGAGCAGCATCGCCAGATCGCTGGCGCCGCGTTGCGGCTGCCCGGCCAGCGGCGGCGTGCGGGCGATGATGGCGTCCCAGGTCTCGCAGCCGACTGCAGGTGCCAGCGGCAGTGCGATGCAGGGCAGGCCAGCCGGGATGCCGGTGTGCTGCAGATCCCAGGTGTCGAGCTTGCCGATGAACAACAGCCGGGCCTCGCTGTGGCGCAGCACATAGCCCACGTTGTCGGCGGTTTCGGTGGGGAAGATCGCCACCGTGGTGCCACCCGCCATCCAGATGGCCAGTTCGGCCATGAAGAAGTGCGCGCTGTTCTTGGCCAGCATGGCGATGCAGGCGCCCGGCGGCAGGCCCAGTGACTGCAGGTGCGCCGCCATGCGCCGGGCCTGGTCCAGCGTCTGCGCCCAGGTGTAGTCCACCACCTGGCCATCGCCTACGGGCTGGGTGAGGAAGACCCGGTCGGGTTGATCGGCCTCATGCCGGTAGACGTGGTCCAGGATCAAGGGGCGGCGGGTGGTGTCGGTCGTCTCGGTCTGCATGGGGTTTTGCTGGTGTGTGAATCCAGCCAGTGTCGGCGCCGCACCGCAGGCGGACAACGGTCGTTTCCCCCAGCCCCGGCGGGGGTGCGGCGTGTGGTCGACGGAGGCGAAATTGGCCAACTTGGCCAACGTG
>JBBRJU010000082.1:0-7772 GCA_038218895.1 Burkholderiales bacterium | reverse complement strand
ACTGTTCGGGGTCGCTGATCTGCATGTCGACGATGACGTAGGCGCAGGGCATGGTGGGCTCCGTGGGTGGGGCGCTCAGCAGCTGAAGTCGTTTTCCAGCAGCGGCTGGCCCTTGACCACGCGGTCGAGCGCCACCAGTTGTTCCAGCAGCGCGCGCATGTGCTTCAGCGGCACGGCGTTCGGCCCGTCGCTCAGCGCATTGGCCGGGTCCGGATGGGTTTCCATGAACAAGCCGGCCACCCCCACGCCCACGCCTGCACGCGCCAGCACCGGCACGAACTCGCGCTGGCCGCCACTGCTGGTGCCTTGCCCGCCCGGCAGCTGCACGCTGTGGGTGACATCGAACACCACCGGCGCACCGGTTTCGCGCAGGATGGCCAGGCTGCGCATGTCGGAGACCAGGTTGTTGTAGCCGAAGCTGGCGCCACGCTCGCAGGCCATGAAGCGGTCGTCGTCCAAGCCGGCTTCACGCGCGGCGGCACGCGCCTTGTCGATGACATTTTTCATGTCGTGCGGCGCCAGGAACTGGCCCTTCTTGATGTTCACCGGCTTGCCGCAGATGGCCACCGCGTGGATGAAATCGGTTTGCCGGCACAGGAAGGCAGGCGTCTGCAGCACATCGACCACACTGGCCACGGCGGGGATCTCGGCCTCGCTGTGCACATCGGTCAGCACCGGCACGCCCAGCTGGCGCTTGACCTGGGCCAGGATCTCCAGCCCGGCGTCCATGCCCGGGCCGCGGAAGCTGGTGCCGCTGCTGCGGTTGGCCTTGTCGTAGCTGCTCTTGAAGATGAAGGGCACGCCCAGCGCGCTGGTGATCTCCTGCAGCCGGCCGGCGACGTCGATCTGCAACTGCAGGCTCTCGACGACGCAGGGCCCGGCAATCAGGAAGAAGGGCCGGTCCAGGCCGACGTCGAAACCGCAGAGTTGCATGGCGCAGGTGTCCGTTCGCGGGGTCAGGCTGGCAGGGGCGGGGCGGCGCGGTGGGCCAGCGCGGCGGCGATGAAGCTGATGAACAGCGGGTGGCCGTCCCAGGGCGTGCTCTTGAACTCGGGGTGGAACTGCACGCCCACGAACCACGGGTGCTGGGCCTGCGGCAGCTCGACCATCTCGGTCAGCTTCTCGCGCTGGGTGATGGCCGAGATCACCAGCCCGGCCTGCTGCAGCTGAGCGAGGTATTTTTCGTTGGCCTCGTAGCGGTGGCGGTGCCGTTCGGTGACGACCGGGCCGTAGATCTGGTAGGCCAGGGTGCCGGGCAACACGTCACTGCTTTGCGCGCCCAGGCGCATGGTGCCGCCCAGGTCGCTGTGGGCATCCCGCTTTTGCAGGCTGCCGTCGCGGTCATGCCACTCGTCGATCAGCGCGATCACCGGGTGCGGTGAATCGGGCTCGAACTCGGTGCTGTTGGCTCCGGCCAGTCCCGCCACATGGCGGGCGAATTCAATGGTCGCCACCTGCATGCCCAAGCAGATGCCCAGGTAGGGCAGCTTGTGCTCGCGGGCGTACTGGGCGGCGATGATCTTGCCCTCGATGCCGCGCTTGCCAAAGCCGCCGGGCACCAGGATGGCGTCGTACTGGGACAGCTGGTCGGCGGTGGCGGGCGTCAATGTCTCGGCGTCCACGTACTCGATCTTGACGCGCGCATGGTGCTGGATGCCGGCGTGGCGCAGTGCCTCGTTCAGGCTCTTGTAGGAGTCCGACAGGTCGGTGTACTTGCCGCACATCGCAATCGTCACCTCGTGCACCAGGCGGTCCCAGCGGGTCAGGTTGGCGGCCTTGGTCAGCAGCTGCAGCTTCATGCAGATCTGCTCGTCCAGGCCCTGCTCGTGCAGCAGCCTCGGCACCTTGTAGATGGTGTCCACGTCCCACATGCTGATCACGCCATGCGGCACCACGTTGGTGAACAGGCTGATCTTCTCGCGCTCTTCGGCCGGCACTTCGCGGTCGGCGCGGCACAGCAGCACGTCGGGCTGGATGCCGATCTCGCGCAGCTTCTGCACCGTGTGCTGAGTGGGTTTGGTCTTCAACTCGCCGGCAGCGGCGATCCAGGGCACGTAGGTCAGGTGCACGAAGGCGGTGTTGGTGGGGCCGAGCTTCAGGCTCATCTGCCGCACCGCCTCGAGGAAAGGCAGGCTCTCGATGTCGCCCACGGTGCCGCCGATCTCGACGATGGCGACGTCCACATCGACCGCGCCGCGCTTGACGAATTCCTGGATCTCGTTGGTGACATGCGGAATCACCTGCACCGTCTTGCCCAGGTAGTCACCGCGGCGCTCTTTTTCGAGCACGCTCTTGTAGATCTGGCCCGAGGTGAAGTTGTTGCTGCGCTTCATGCGCGTGGTGATGAAGCGCTCGTAGTGGCCCAGGTCCAGGTCGGTCTCGGCACCGTCGTCGGTGACGAACACCTCGCCGTGTTGGAACGGGCTCATCGTGCCGGGATCGACGTTGAGGTACGGGTCCAGCTTGATGAGGGTGACCTTGAGGCCGCGCGATTCGAGGATCGCCGCCAGCGAGGCTGACGCGATGCCCTTGCCGAGAGAGGACACCACACCGCCGGTGACGAAGACGTACTTGGTCATGTCGTGCAGCACCCGGCGGTACGCTGCCGACGCTGGTTCGGCAGGACTCAGGAATGCTCTGGTGGTAAAGCGCGAGTATAGGTGAGGGGTCGTTGCGGGCATGCCAGCATGGGCTGCGCGGCCCGAAGCAGGCAAGATGGTGATCCCTCCAACACCATGACCTCCAGCCCATGAAATGGATGCGATTCAGCCACGCCGGCAGCACAGGCTTCGGCCTGCTGGCCGGCGACCAGGTGCAGGTGCACACCGGCGACATGTTCAACGCCCCGCAGCCCACCGGCCAGTGCCTGCCGCTGGCCGACTGCAGCTGGCTGCCACCGTGCCAGCCCGCCCAGATCCTGGGCCTGTGGAACAACTTCCGCGCCGCAGCCGACAAGAACGGCTGGGCGACGCCGCCCGAGCCGCTGTACTTCGTCAAGGCCATCGGCAGCTTGACCGCCCACGGCCGGCCGATCCCGGTGCCCACCGCCTACGACGGCCGGGTGTTGTATGAAGGCGAGTTGGCGGTGGTGATCGGCCGCAGCGCGCGCGCCGTGTCCGTGGCCGACGTGCCGGCGCACATCTTCGGCTACACCCTGGCCAATGACGTGACAGCGCTGGAACTGCTGCAGCGCGACCCCAGCTTCCCGCAGTGGACCCGCGCCAAGGGCTTCGACGGCTTCTGCCCGCTGGGCCCGGTGATCGAGACCGCCTTCGACCCCGCCGCCGCCACGCTGCGCACCCTGGTGGGCGGGCGCGAACGGCAGAACTACCCGCTGGCCGACATGTTCTTCAGCCCGGCGGAACTGGTGTCACGCATCTCGCACGACCTGACCCTGCAGCCCGGCGACGTGGTTTTGTGCGGCACTTCGCTGGGTGCCATGCCGATGAAGCCCGGTACCGAATTGCAGGTGGTGGTCGAGGGCATCGGCACGCTGGTGAACGTCTACGGCTGACGGCTGGCCGCAGCCGGTGCATTGCACCGCCGCGTGTCAGACGGCCGCCACCAGCGCCGGCATGGCCGCAACCGGCTGCGTGCAAGCGCGCAGCAGCTGGCTGAACAGCGCATCGGCCGCCTCGCTCGCGTTGCCCTTGCCGGGCGCATCGGCGCGCAGCCGCTGCAGCCCGGCGGGGTCGCCACCGTGCCGGCGCAGCAGCGCATCCACATGCGCCCAGTCGGTGCTGTCGTCGCCGACGGCCAGCACCCGGGCCAGCTTGCCCAGCCTGGCCAGCAGGCCGATCTCGAAGCTGGTGCCTTCCCGCTGGGCAGTCAGGCCGCGCACGACGGGTCGACGTTCATCGCCACCATGTCGGCCCCCCCGATCTGGTGCACCGGGTCCACATAGCGCCAGCGTGCCTGCACGGCGTCCGGCAAGGTGTGGCGGCGGCTGTCCTGCGAGAACACCCGCAGCACCAGCAGTTGCGGGCCGGCCGGTGCTGGCGGCGCCTTGCCCAGCATCAGCGCATACAGGCTGAAGGTGGCGGCCAGCCAGGTCAGGGGCGCAGCCATGTGCCACGCCTGGATGTCGCCGGCCTCTTCTGGCGCCATGCCCAGCACCAGGGTCGCTGCGATCACCACCAGACACAGGGCGCTGCCCAAGGACAGTTCACTGAGCCAGCCGCGCTCGATCAGGCGCACCAGGCCGGTCAGTGCCCGAAACCCCAGCCACACACCTGCCAGCACCAGCACCATCATGGCCAGCACGCCCAGCGATGCCAGCGGCGAGCCTTCCGGCAAGGCGTCCAGCTCGGCCATGCAGCTGCCGGTGTGGCGCTCCAGCAGGCCGTAGGGCAACACCACCGCGAGCAGGCCCACCGCCAGCAGCACGGCCAGCGGCTGCACCTGCCCGCGCAGGCTGCGGTGGAACATCAGCAGCTAAGCCAATGCCACACCCGCCAGAATCAGCAGGCTTTGCCAAAGCGGATCGGCGGCTGTACTGCTGGCAGGGCCGGGGTTGTCCACTTCGTTGATCAGCCACAGGCCGGCCAGGCCCGCCGCCGCACCGACCCGAGGCGCCTGGCGCGACCAGCGGATCGGCAGGTTGGTCATCACCGGCCCCAGGGCCAGCAGTGCAGCGGCAGCGGCAAACTGCAGGTGCATCGGCCAGGTCGCGTCGCGGTCGACGGCGGCGACCCACAGGCCCAGCAGGCCGAAGCCCAGCCAGGCAGCGGCTGTGGCGCGCAGCAGACGGCGTTCGCGCGGCCGCGCGGCTTTGACGAGATCGGTGGTGACGAGATCGGTGGCCGCGAGATCGGCCCTGTGCGCCAGATCGCGTCCTGCCGTGGTCGCCTCGGCCGTCACCACCCAACCGTGCCGCACCATCCACCAGGCGTGCAGCGGTGCGGCCAGTACGCCGCAGGACAGCAGGTACCCGCCAGCCAGCACCGCGCTGACCGTCTCTGACAGACCCAGCAGCAACGCCATGCTGCCCGGCACCAGCGCCAGCACGAACGCCAGCGCGGCCGCACGTCGCAGGCCCCGTTGCAGCAGCCACACCGGCAGCACGAAGGTGGCCAGCCACGAGAAGCCGCTTTCATGCAGGGCCGTGTCGCTGCTGGCGTCGGCATACAGGCGCAGCCTGCCCATCGGCCCCTCCACTGTGAATCAAGCCGCAGTATGCGGCGCAACCGCGGCGCAACCGCGGCGCAACCGCGGCGTTGGCCGGGTGCGGTCGGGGGGTCAGGCCATGGTCAGGCCGGCTGCAACACCACACGTGCGCGCTGCTGCGCCAGCGTGTGCGCCAGCAACTTCGCGGCGGCGTGGATGGCGTCGATCATCGGCGTGGCCACGCCGGTGATGCGGCCCAGTTCGGCCACCGCGCCAACCAGCGCAGCGATCTCGGGCGCGCGGCCGGCTTCCACGTCCTGCAGCATGCTGGTCTTGTGCGCGCCCACCGCCTCGGCGCCGGCAATGCGCTGCTCCAGGCTGATGCGAAAGCGCACGCCCAGCGCCTCGGCCACACGCTGGGCCTCGGCCATCATGCCGGCGGCCAGCGCCCGGCTGGCCGGGTAGCGGCAGATGTCTTCCAGCGTGGCGTGCGTCAACGCCGAGATCGGGTTGAAGCTCAGGTTGCCCCAGAGCTTGATCCACAACTCGCTGCGGATGTCCTTGCTCACCGGTGCCTTGAAGCCGGCGCGGATCAGCGCCTGCGACAGCGCGTCGATGCGTTCGGTGCGCTCGCCGTTCAGCTCACCGATGGTGAATCGGTTGCCCTCGATCACCTTCACCACGCCCGGCTCCAGCAATTCGGCCGCAGGGTAGACGATGCTGCCGATGATGCGCTCGGGCTCGATCGCAGCGGCCAGCCTGCCGCCCGGGTCGACGCTGTCGAGGCCGCGGCCGTCATGTGCACCGCCCAGGCGCTGGAAGTACCACCAGGGGATGCCGTTGACCATCGTCACCAGCAGCGTCTGCGGGCCGCCAGCCGGGTGGAAGAGCGCCCGCAGATCGGGCAGCAAGTCGACCACCTGGTGGGCCTTGACGGTGAGCAGCACCACGTCTTGCGGGCCGGCGTCGGCCATCTGCTGCACCGCGCGCACCGTGGTGGCGTGCTGTTCGCTGCCGTCTTCATTGATCAGCCTGAAGCCGTTGGCATGGATCGCCGCCAGGTTGCGGTTGCGGGCGATGAAGGTGACCTCTTCGCCCGCGATGGCCAGCCTCGCCCCCAGATACCCGCCGATCGCACCGGCGCCCACCACTGCAAATTTCATCTGTGTGTCCTCAATCCAGCGGGCTGAACGCCCCGCCATCGCGCCGCGCGACGCTGCGCTTGGCCAGGCCCCACAGCGGCCACAACAGCATCAGCATGGCCAGGCCGACGATGCTGCCCACCAGCGGGTTGCTCCAGAAGATGCCCAGGCTGCCCTGGCTCAGCAGCATCGCCTGGCGGAAGCTGGCCTCGGCCATGTCGCCCAGCACCAGCGCCAGCACCAGCGGCGCCAGCGGGTACTTCAGCTTCTTGAACAAATAACCCAGCACGCCGAACACCATCATCACCACCACGTCGAACATCGAGTTGTTGACGGTGTAGGCACCGATGGCGCAGATGACGATGATCACCGGCGCGATCACCGAAAACGGGATGCGCAGGATGGCGGCCCACCAGGGCACGGTGGTCAGCACCACGATCAGGCCGACGACGTTGCCCAGGTACATGCTGGCGATCAGGCCCCAGACGAAATCCTTCTGCTCGACGAACAGCATCGGCCCGGGCTGCAGGCCCCAGATCAGCAGGCCGCCCAGCAGCACCGCCGCCGTGGGCGAGCCGGGGATGCCGAGCGTGAGCATCGGCAGCAGCGCTGCAGTGCCGGCGGCATGGGCCGCCGTTTCGGGCGCGATCACGCCCTGGATGTCGCCCTTGCCGAAACGCTCGGGGTGCTTGGACATGCGGCGTGCCATGCCGTAGCTCATGAACGAGGCCGGCGTGGCGCCGCCGGGCGTGATGCCCATCCAGCAGCCGATGGCGGTGCTGCGCAGGAAGGTCTTCCAGTACTTGAGGATCTCGCCCCAGGTGTTCCACACCGCGCGGCTGCTGATGCGCGCGCTCTTGCCCTTGAAGGCCAGGCCTTCTTCCATCGTCAGCAGGATCTCGCCGATGCCGAACAAGCCGATCACCGCAATCAGGAAGTCGAAGCCCTTGAGCAGCACCGGCTGGTCGTAGGTCATGCGCAGCGTGCCGGTCACGGTGTCCATGCCCACGGCGGCCAGTGCAAAGCCCAGCATCATCGCCGCCAGGGTCTTGGCCGGTGGTTCCTTGCTCATGCCCACGAAGCTGGCGAAGGTGAGCAGCTGCACCGCGAAGAATTCGGCCGGGCCGAACTTCAGCGCGAACCTGGCCAGCAGCGGCGCCAGGAAGGTGATCAGCAGCACCGCGAACAAGGCCCCGACAAAGCTGCTGGTGAAGGCCGCCGTCAGCGCCTGTGCCGCCTTGCCCTGCTGCGCCATCGGATAACCGTCGAAGGTGGTGGCCACGCTCCACGGCTCACCCGGAATGTTGAACAGGATCGAGGTGATCGCCCCGCCGAACAGCGCCCCCCAGTAGATGCAGCTCAGCATGATGATCGCCGAGGTGGGGTTCATGCTGAAGGTGAGCGGCAGCAGGATGGCGATGCCATTGGCACCACCCAGCCCGGGCAGCACACCGATCAGCACGCCCAGGACGATGCCGATGAACATGAAGCCCACGTTGGGCAGGGTGAGCGCGATGCTGAAGC
>JBBRJU010000081.1:0-7779 GCA_038218895.1 Burkholderiales bacterium | reverse complement strand
CAGTCGGTGGCGATAGGCGACGTAGTAGAGGATCGGGATCACAACCAGCGTCAGCACCGTCGAGACCGAGATACCGAAGATCAGCGAGATCGCCAGGCCGTTGAAGATCGGGTCGTCGAGGATGAAGAAGGCGCCCAGCATCGCGGCCAGGCCGGTCAGCACGATCGGCTGCGCCCGGGTGATGGCCGAGCCGACGATGGCCTGCTTGAAGTCCATGCCACTGCGCACCTGCAGGTTGATGAAGTCCACCAGCAGGATCGAGTTGCGCACGATGATGCCGGCCAGCGCGATCATGCCGATCATGCTGGTGGCGGTGTACTGCGCACCCAGCAGCGCATGGCCTGGCATCACGCCGATGATGGTCAGCGGGATCGGCGCCATGATGATCAGCGGCGTCAGGTAGCTGCCGAACTGCGCCACCACCAGCAGGTAGATCAGGATCAGGCCGACGCCGTAGGCCAGCCCCATGTCGCGGAAGGTCTCGTAGGTGATCTGTGATTCGCCGTCCCACTTGATCGCGTAGTCGCGGTAGGGGTCGTCGGGCTGGCGGATGAAGTATTCCTGCAGCGTGCCGCCGCCCGGCGTGGCGATTTTCATGATCTCGCCCCGCATCTGGAACACGCCGTACAGCGGGCTGTCGAGTGCACCGGCCATGTCGGCGACGACGTAGTGCACCGGCAGCAGGTTCTTGTGGAACACCGGCTGCTCGCGCACGCTGTCGGTCACTGTCACCAGTTCGCGGATCGGCACCAGCTTGCCGTCGGCACTGCGCACCGCGAGTTGCAACAGCGCGTTGAGGTCCCCGTGGGAAGCGGGCGGCAACTGGATGACGGCGGCTGCGGGGAACTTCGTCGCGTCGTGCAAGTAGGCCGTGGCTTCGCCGGCCAGGCCGGCGCGCAGCGTGGTCACGATCGCCTGCTGTGGCACGCCCAGCATCGCGGCCTTCTGGCGGTCGACCAGCAGCATCGTCTTCGGGGCCACCGCGATGCTGCTGTCGTCGATGTCGACGACACCCGGCGTGCGCGCGAATACCGCACGCACGGCCTGGGCCACCTGCAGCCGGCCGGCGGCTTCGGGGCCATAGATCTCGGCGACGATGGGCGACAGCACCGGCGGGCCCGGCGGCACTTCGACGACCTTGATGTTGGCGCCGAAGCGTGCACCGATCTGCTGCAGCGCCGGCCGCACCCGGGTGGCGATGGCGTGGCTCTGCGCCTGGCGGTCGTGCTTGCCGACCAGGTTGACTTGCAGGTCGCCGACGTTGCCACCGGCGCGCAGGTCGTACTGTCGCACCAGGCCGTTGAAGTTGATCGGCGCGGCGGTGCCGGCGTAGGCCTGGTAGTCGGTGACCTCGGGCACGGTGGACAGGTGGTTGCCGAGTGCATGCAGCACGGCGGCGGTCTGCTCGACCGGCGTGCCGGTGGGCATGTCGACGATGACCTGGAATTCCGACTTGTTGTCGAAGGGCAGCATCTTCAGCAGCACCAGGCCGGTGGCTGGCAGGGCCAGCGAAATCGCGATCAGCACGGCGATGCCCAGCCCCAGCAGGCTGCGGTTGCGGCCGCCGTGCCGTGCATCGAGCAGCGGCCGGAAGATGCGTTCGAATGCCGGCGCGATCTTGGCGGACAGGCCGCGGTGTGCTGCAGGGTGTGGCGCGGTGCTGCCGCCATCGCCACCACCATCGGAACCATCAGCGTGAATATCCGCGCCAACAGAAACCGGTGCCGGCGTGGCCTTCATCCACAGCCGCGCCAGCCAGGGCGTGACGACGAAGGCGATTGCCAGCGACAGCAGCATGCCCATGCTGGCGTTGATCGGGATCGGGCTCATGTACGGGCCCATCAAGCCGGAGACGAAGGCCATCGGCAGCAGCGCGGCGATCACGGTCAGCGTGGCCAGGATCGTCGGGCCGCCGACCTCGTCGACCGCGCCGGGGATGATCTGTGTCAGCGTGCGGCGCGGGTACAGGCCTTGGTGGCGGTGGATGTTCTCGACCACGACGATCGCGTCATCGACCAGGATGCCGATCGAGAAGATCAGCGCAAACAGCGACACGCGGTTCAGCGTGAAGCCCCAGGCCCAGGACGCGAACAGCGTGACCGTCAGCGTCAGGATCACCGCGCTGCCGACGATGGCGGCCTCGCGCTTGCCCAGCGCGATGAAGACCAGCGCCACCACCGACGCAGTGGCGAACAGCAGCTTCTGGATCAGCTTCTGCGCCTTGTCGTTGGCCGACGCACCGTAGTTGCGTGTCTCGGCCACCTGCACGTCGGCGGGGATGACGGTGTTGCGCAGCGCGGCCACACGCTGCATCACCGCGTTGGCCACGTCGATGGCGTTCTCGCCGGCCTTCTTGGTGATGGCGATGGTGACGGCCGGGTAGGTGGCAGGGGTGGTGGCCGGGGTGGCCGCCGGGGCGCTGGCAGCGTTGGCTGTGGCGGCCACGCCGTGCCAGACATAGCGGCTGGGTGGCAGCGGGCCATCGCGCACCGTGGCCACGTCACGCAGGAAGATCGGTTTGCCGGCACGCACGCCCACCACCAGGTCGGCCACGTCGCTGGCCTGGCGCAGGAACGGGCCCGACTCGATGGCCACCGCCCGGTTGCCGGCGATCAGTTCACCGACCGGCAGGCCGAGGTTGGCCGACAGCAGTGCCTGGCGCAGGTCGGCCACCGTGACGCCGACACCAGACATTCGCGCCGGGTCGATCTCGACCATCACCGCGCGCCCCGGCCCGCCGATGGTGCTGACTTCGCGTGTGCCGGTCACACGCTTGAGGTCGGCTTCGACGCTGTGCGCCACGCGCTCCAGGTCGTAGGGCCCGGTGAACCGGGTGCCCCCGGTCGCCTCGGCGGTTGGGGCCGGGGTCTTGCTGAACAGCGTGAGCGTGACGATGGGCACATCGTCGATGCCCTTGGGCTTGATGATGGGGTCGAGCACACCCAGGCCCTTGGGCAGCCAGTCGGCGTTGGCGTTGACCGTGTCGTACAGCCGTACCAGCGCCTCGGTGCGCGGCACGCCGACCTTGAACTGCACGGTGATGATGGCCAGGCCTGGGCGCGACACCGACATCACATGCTCGACGCCGGCAATCTGCGCCAGCACCTGCTCGGCCGGGCCGGCCACCATCTGCTCGACATCGCGCACGGCTGCCCCGGGGAAAGGGATCAGCACGTTGGCCATGGTCACGTTGATCTGCGGCTCTTCCTCGCGCGGGGTGACGGCCACGGCGAAGAAACCCAGCAGCAGGGCCACCAGGGCCAGCAACGGCGTGATCTGCGCGCGCTGGAAGAAGGCGGCAATGCGGCCGGAGATGCCCAGGGTGCCGTGGGCGTCGGTACCGTGGTTCGAATTGGCGGGCTGGGTCATGGTCGGTGCGCAATCTGAAAGTCAGCGTGCACGGGCAGCGGCTTGCGGGTCGGCCACCACCTGCTCGCCGGCCATCAGGCCGGACAGGATCTCGATGCGGTCACCGTCGGCCCGACCCAGGCGCACCTGGCGCAGCACCGGCTTGCCGTTCGGGTCCAGCACGTACAGGCCGGTCATTTCCGCACGGCGCACGATCGACTTCTGCGGCACGGACAAGCGGGCCGTGGCGGCGCTGCTGCCCGCCGCAGCCTGTGCCGGTGGCACCGCCAGCCACAGCCGAGCGAACATGCCGGGCGACAGGCCAGGCAGGTCTGCAGGCAGGTCTGCGCGCAGTTGCACCGTGTGGGTGGCCGCGTCCACGGTCGGCAGAATCTGCACACGCGCGGGGGTGACCCAGGCAGCTGCTGCGGGCAGACCGGGCAACTCGATGCGCAGCGACAGGCCAGCCAGCGACTGCATGGCCACGGACTGCGGCACCGCAGCGGTGATGCGCAGCGCCGCCGGGTCGTACAGCGTCACCAGCGCCCGCCCGGGCATGGCCATGTCACCCAGCGAGACCGGCACCTCGGCCACCACGCCGGCAAACGGCGCGCGCACGACATAGAAGCCGCTCTGGGTGCGGGCGGCGCCGGCCTGGGCCAGCTGGGCGCTGGCCTGTGCCTGCGTCGACTTGAATGCCGATTCGGCGCGCTCCAGCGCGGCCTGGCTGATGTAGTTCTTCTGGAACAGCTGCTGCTGGCGTGCAAAGTCCTTGCCTGCCACGTCCAGCGCTGCGCGGGCGGCCTGCACCTGGGCGTCGCTGGCGGCGGTGTTCTGGTCGGCGGCGCGGGCGTCGATGCGCAGCAGCAGCGCGCCGGCCTTCACGCGGTCACCGACCTTCACATCCAGTTGCACCACCGCCCCCGGGACTTGCGCCGCGACCACCGTCTGCCGCACGGCTTCGACCACGCCGTCGAAGGCCGAGGCGGCGGCGCTGGCTGCGGCCTGCGCCGGCACCGCCTGGAGCGGCTGTGCATGCGCGGCCACCGGCATGCCACCCAACAAGGCAGCCACCAGGGCAGCCGCCAGGGCGGCAGTGCTGAGACGGGTCATGAACATGGCGCGCACTTTCTGCTGGAGGGACGACGGGCTGGAACGGTTCGGTCTGTGTCTATTATTTGCGCACGTAGTTAAATAGTCAAGTACACTTGTGCGCAAGGATCAGCAAACAACCCGGCGCCAAGGCATGATGTCGACTCCCCAACAACCGGCATGCCCCAGTATGGAAGGTCTCCCCGACGAAGCACTGGCGCAGGTGGCGGCGTACTTTCAGGTGCTGTCCGAGCCGACACGACTGCAGATCCTCAATCTGTTGCGCGCGCAGGAACGCAGCGTCGGCGAGCTGGCCCAGCTGTGCGGCTACAGCTCGGCCAATATCTCCCGGCATCTGGCCCTGCTCACCCAGCACGGCCTGGTGCAACGTGAAAGCCGTGGCAACAGCGCGTTCTACCGCATCGCCGATGCGTCCGTCTATGCGCTGTGCGACCTGGTCTGCGGCAGCATTGCCCGCAAGTTCGCCCGCCTGGCAGCAGAGCGTTCGGTGTTCGTGCTGCCGGCGGAAACGTCGGCCAATTTGCCGGCCAAGTTAGCGCCCAAGCGCCCGGCCAAGTTGCCGCCCAAGGTGCCGCCCAAGTCGCGGGCCAATGGATTGGCCGACTGACCTGCAGACCGAGCGGCATGCTGACCGGTGCCCGGCCGCAGCCGGGCCGCCAGCGGCCACAGATCGCGTAACCTCGACCATCCCGACGAGCCCGGAGGCCATGTTGCTTGCGCCCACCACGCCTGACATGCCAAGTGCAGCCTTGGCCGCGCTGCCCCGGGGTGTGCCAGATGCCTGAGTCCGCGCTGCCCGCGCTGCCCGCCCCGCTGCGCCTGACCATCCTGCAAAGCGGCAGCGGGCTGGTCTTTCTGGCCACCGGCCGCCCCGGGCTGGCCTTGCACGCCACCCAGGTGCTGCCGGCCGATGGCCTGGCGCGCTGGCGCGGCCCGGCCTGGCAGCAGGCGGGTGGCCCGCAGGCCTTTGGTGCGGCCATCACCCAGGCGCTGCTGCCAGCAGCACTGCAGGCGGTGCTGGCGGCCGCCGACGGCGGGCCGCTGCTGCTGCTGGTCGATGCCGGCCTGGCCGATCTGCCATGGGAGCTGGCCTGCATTGCCGGGCAGCTGCTCGACGACCGCTTCCTCACCAGCCGGCTGGTGTTGGCGGCCGAGGGCAGCAGCACACCGCTGCCCGAAACTCACCGCGACCGCGATCGCGCGCCCGACCCCAACCCGAACCCCAACCCGCCCACGGACACGGACACGGACACGGACACGGGCACGGGCACGGGCACGGGCACGGGAACGGCAGCGCTGCGGCTGTGTGGTGGTGCGGCGGCGGCGGCCGCCGCCGGGCGCGCTGGCCAGGTAGCGCTGCCGCTGCCGCCTGCGGCCCAGGCCGCACGCGGTGTGCTGGACCGTGCGTTGGCCGAAGGTGCCAGCCTGGCGCGAGCCGCCCAGGCGGCGCGCCAGGCTGCATGCCGCCTGGGCACACCGGGTGGCGACGCCTGGCTGCATGGCGAAGCGGTGTTCCACACCGCCGCTGCCGCCACCGCCGTGCCCGACGATGATGTGCGCCAGATCACCATCCTGTCGGTCGATCTGATGGGGTCGACCCGCCTGATGCACGCGTTGGGCGACGAGGAATACAGCGAGCGCCTGACCCTGTACCACCAGAAGGTGGCGCAGGTGGCACGCGCCCATGCCGGCCTGGCCGACGACCCGCAGGGCGACGACGGCTTCATGTGCTACTTCGGCCACCCGGTGGCCAGTGAGGATGCGGCGGCGATGGCGGTGCGTGCCGGCCTGACGCTGGCGGCCGCGATGGAGGCACTGGGTCTGCAGCTGCGCATCGGCATTTCCACCGGGCGGGTGGTCATCCGCAACGGCCAGCCGGTGGGCGCGGCGGTGCACCATGCCGCGCGGCTGCAGCAGGCGGCGCCGGCCGGTGCGGTCTATGTGGGTGCGGCCACCCGGCGCATTGCCGGTGAGCGCTTCGACTTTGCGCTGGTCGAGCCCGCGCCGCGCTTCAAGGGCTTCGACGAGGCCGGCGCGGTGTGGTGCGCGGTGAAAGAGCGGCCGGTGCTGGGCACCGAGCGCTTCGACGACCGCGCCGACCTGACCCCGTTCATCGGCCGCGATGCCGAGCTGGCGCAGGTGCTGCAGCACTGGCAGTTGGCGGCGGCAGGTGAACGCCAGGCGCTGCTGCTGCACGGCGAGGCCGGCATCGGCAAGAGCCGCCTGGTGCGCGAGCTGCGCCAGACCCTGGCCACCCGCGGCTTTCGCACCATGGAATGCCGCTGCGCACCCGAGCACACCGGCAGCGCCTTCCAGCCGCTGATCGACCTGCTGCGCCGCCAATTGCGGGTGCACGAGGGCGACCCGCCGGCACTGCAGCTGGCGCGGCTGCGGGCGCTGCAGATCACCACCGGGGCGCAGGCCGAGCAGGCGCTGGCGCTGCTGGGCGCGCTGCTGAACGTGCCGGCCCAGGTGCTGCCGCCGGTGCCGGGCGGCGGCTCGGCCGAGCGGCGGCGCCAGCTCACCATGGACCTGCTGGCCCAGGTCAGCACGGTGCTGGCCGGCCAGGCGCCGGTGTGCCTGATCCTGGAAGACGTGCAATGGGCCGACCCGTCCACCCGCGCGCTGATGCACCGGTTGATCGCCGGCCCGCGCCAGGAGCGGTTGCTGCTGTTGCTCACGCTGCGCGGCGCGCCCGACGAGGCGGCGGGCTGCGGCTTTGAGGTGCCGATGCTGCGCCTGGGCGGCCTGGGGCCCGAGGCCGCGCAAGACCTGCTGCGCCGCGCCAGCGGTGGCATGCTGGACGATCCGGCGCTGGCGCAGTGGCTGGCCGCCCGCGCTGACGGCGTGCCGCTGTTCATCGAGGAATCGGCCCGCATGGCGGCCTCGCTGGCTGCCCAGCGCCCGGGCGGCGACATCGCCCGCATGTTGCGTGACGCCGTGCCCGGCACCCTGCAAGACCTGCTGACTGCCCGGCTCGACCAACTGCCCCACGCCAAGCGTGCCGCCCAGGTGGGTGGCGCGCTGGGCCGGGTGTTTCCGCAGGCGCTGATCGAGGCGGTGAATGCACATGCGGCCTCGCCGATCCACCTGCCGGCCCTGGACCCGCCGCTGTCGGCCCTGGTGCAGGCCGGCCTGCTGACGGCCGAGCAACAGGGCGAGCAGCGGATCTACAGCTTCCGCCATGCGCTGGTGCGCGATGCTGCCCACCAGAGCATGCTCGAACGTGACCGCCGCCGCCTGCACGGCGCGATTGCGGCGGTGCTGCAGGCGCACTTCTGCCCGCTGTGCGACAGCCAGCCCGAGCTGCTGGCGCTG
>JBBRJU010000080.1:0-7828 GCA_038218895.1 Burkholderiales bacterium | reverse complement strand
TGGTGCCCGCGGCCAGACTCGAACTGGCACGCCTTGCGGCGGCGGATTTTGAATCCGCTACGTCTACCGATTTCGTCACGCGGGCAGGCCGCTGCGGGTGTGCCCGGCGCGGTTTGTGATTATGTCACGTGGGTGCAGCGGGCCCCGGCGGTGGCTGACACAATCGATACAGGAGGTACCCTTTGTCGAGCAAACGCTATCCCACGATCGAAGACGTGATCGGCCAAACTCCGGTCGTGCGCCTGCAACGCCTGCCCGGGCCCGCCAGCGAGGCCCGTGGCAACCTGGTGCTGGGCAAGCTGGAGGGCAACAATCCGGCCGGGTCGGTGAAAGACCGGCCTGCCATGAGCATGATCCGCCGCGCCGAGGAGCGCGGTGACATCCACCCCGGCGACACCTTGATCGAGGCCACGTCGGGCAACACCGGCATCGCCCTGGCCATGGCCGCAGCCATCCGCGGTTATCACATGGTGCTGATCATGCCGGAGGACCTGTCCATCGAGCGCGCCCAGACCATGAAGGCCTATGGCGCCGAGCTGATCTTGACGCCCCGCTCCGGTGGCATGGAATACGCGCGTGACCTGGCCGAGCAGATGCAGCGTGATGGCAAGGGCCGGGTGCTCGACCAGTTTGCGAATGCCGACAACCCGCGCATCCACTTCGAGACCACCGGCCCCGAAATCTGGCGGCAGACGGACGGGCAGGTGACGCACTTCGTCAGTGCCATGGGCACCACCGGCACCATCACCGGCGTGGGCCGCTACCTGAAACAGCAAAGCCCGGCGGTGCGCATCATCGGCGCCCAGCCGGCCGAGGGCTCGCGCATCCCCGGCATCCGCAAGTGGCCCGAGGCTTACCTGCCGAAGATCTATGACGCCTCGCAGGTGGATGAACTGGTGCTGGTAAGCCAGGCCGATGCCGAAGACATGGCGCGCCGTCTGGCCCGGCAAGAGGGCCTGTTCGTCGGCATCTCGGCCGCCGGCGCCGCCTGGGCTGCGCTGCAGCTGGCGCAGCAGGTGCAGGACGCCACCATCGTCTTCATCGTCTGCGACCGCGGCGAGCGCTACCTGTCGACCGGCGTATTTCCGGCCTGAGAGTCTGAGCGTTTTTCGAACATGCCCGCTCACCACCCAAAACCCCACCCGCGCGCCGTTGCAAATGCGCGCCATGGCGTGGGCTGTGGCTGCGCTTTGCGCCTGGATCGGGCGTGTCTTGGGGCGTTGCTCGGACACGCTCGAATTCCTCTCAGCCTCTGACCCCAAGGATTGCCATGGCCCACGACTACCGTTTCTGCCCCGCCTGCAGCACCGGCCTGCAGCCCACCGAGACGCTGGAAGACGGCGGACTCAAGACCCGCATGCGCTGCCCTGCCTGTGCCTGGACGCACTGGAACAACCCGACGCCGGTGCTGGCGGCCATCGTTGAATGCGCCGACCAGGGCGGGCAGGTGCTGCTGGCGCGCAATGCGGCCTGGTCGGGCCGCATGTTTGCGCTGATCACCGGCTTCATGGAAGCCGGCGAGACGCCCGAGGAGGGCATCACCCGCGAGGTGGCCGAGGAAACCAGCCTGGAGGTGCTGTCACTCGACCTGGTGGGCGTCTACGACTTCCAGCGCATGAACCAGCTGATCATCGCCTACCACGCGGTGGCGCGTGGTGACGTGCGCCTGTCGCCCGAACTGGCCGAGTACAAGCTGTTTGCGCCCGAAGACCTGGTGTGCTGGCCCGCCGGCACCGGTTATGCACTGGCCACCTGGCTGCGCCGGCGCGGCATCGAACCCCGCTTCATGGACCTGCCGCGCCGCGGCTGATCCGTGGCATCGCCTTTGCCACCCACCGACCTGCCATGGACACGACCCAAGAGCTCGACACCCGCGGACTGCATTGCCCGCTGCCCATCCTGAAGGCCAAGAAGGCATTGGCCATGCTGCAAAGCGGCGACATGCTGAAGGTGGTGTCGACCGACCCCGGATCGGTGCGTGATTTTCAGGCCTTTGCCCGCCAGACCGGCCATGAACTGGTCGAGCAGACCAGCACCGGCAATGACTTCGTGCACCTGCTGAGGCGGCGCTGAGCTGGCGCTGAGGCGCCAGTCCGGTCAGATCTCCAGGCCCTGCAGATAGCTGCGGAAATTAGCGCCCACTTCCGGGTGCCGCAGCGCCAGTTCCACATTGGCCTGCAGCCAGCCTTCCTTGCTGCCGCAGTCGTAGCGCTGGCCTTGGTAGCGGTAGGCAAACACCTTCTCGCGGCGCAGCAGTGACGCAATGCCGTCGGTCAACTGGATCTCGCCGCCCACGCCGCGCGGCTGGCTGGCGATCTCGTGGAACACGCCGGGCGTCAGAATGTAGCGGCCGGCCACGCCCAGGCGCGAGGGTGCGTCTTCCGGGGCCGGCTTCTCGACGATGCGGTTGATGTCGACCAGCCGGTCATTGACCGGCACGCCGTCGACGATGCCATAGCGGCGGGTGTGCTCGGCAGGCACTTCCTGCACCGCCAGGATCGAGGCGCGCCATTCATCGAACTGCGCGACCATCTGCTGCAGCACGGGTGGCTCGCCGACCATCAGGTCATCGGCCAGCAGCACCGCGAAGGGCTCGTTGCCCACCAGGCGCTGGCCGCACAACACGGCATGGCCCAGGCCCAGTGCCTGCGGCTGGCGCACGTAGATGCATTCCATGTCGTGCGGCTTGACGCTGCGCACCACACGCAGCAACTCGGCCTTCCCCGCCTGTTCCAGGGCGACCTCCAACTCGAATGTCATGTCGAAGTGGTCTTCGATCGGCCGTTTGTGGCGACCCGTCACGAAGATCATCTCGCGCACGCCTGCGGCATAGGCTTCTTCCACCGCATACTGGATCAGCGGCTTGTCGACCACTGGCAGCATTTCCTTGGGCTGAGCCTTGGTGGCCGGCAGGAAGCGGGTGCCGAGGCCTGCCACCGGGAAAATTGCTTTTTTGACCAACATGGAATGACTCGTCGTAGTGAAGGAGCAAGTTGATTCTGGCACGCAGATTTTTGGCCAGGGCATGAGGGCCGCACCGTGGTGCTGATCGTCGAGCCCCTCGACCCGGACGTGATGCAGTGGTTGCTGGCGCGGCATGCGGTGCGCTTTGCACCCGATCTGGCGCGTGACCCGCGTGGCTTGCGCCAGGCGCTGCGCCATGTGCAGGCCCTGATCATCCCGCCCACCGTCGCGCTCGATGCCGATACGCTGGCCCGTGCGCCGCTGTTGCGGGCGGTGGGCCGCCTGTCGGCGGGCGCCGAGAATATCGACTTCGAGGCTTGCGCACGCGCGGGCATCGAAGTGGTGCGGCCCAGCGATGCCACCGCCCAGGCCGAGGCTGAATTCATGATCGGCGCGTTGCTGCAGATGCTGCGGCGTGTGCCGGTGGTCAACGCCGAAGGCTTGCTGGTGGGCCGCGAGCTGGGCAGCGCCACCGTCGGCCTGATCGGCATGGGGCCGGCCGCCCGGCCCATGGCGCAGCTGCTGCAGGCGTTCGGTGCACGGGTGGTCGGCTACGACCCGGCCCTGCATGCCAATGACCCGCTGTGGGCGCGCTGGCTGGTGGAACCAGCGAGCCTGCGTGAATTGATGCAGCAGAGCGACGCGGTCTGCGTCATGTTGACCAGCTTCACCCGCTACCAGGGCCTGCTGGGCGAGCGCTACCTGGCCTGCTGCAAGGCCAACCAGGTGCTGGTGAGCCTGGCATCGACCAGCCTGTTCGACGAAAACGCGCTGGCCGACGTGCTGGTCTCGGGCCGCCTGGCCGCCGCCTGGTTCGACAGCATGGAACCCGGCATGCTGGCCCCCGGCCGGCTGCTGCACCAGATCGACACCTTGCAGGTGACGCCGCACGTGGCGAGCACCACGCTGGAATCACGCATGCGCGCCGCCTGGGACGTGGTGCGCCGCATCGACGCGCTGTTGCAGCCCGGCAGCCCTCGGGCCCCCGGGCCCGGAGCGTCCGTGGCGGGGCGGCTGACCCGCGGGGCGGGGGCGCTCCGGCCACCACCGGCAGGCGTGCCAGTTGTGCGCGCAGGCGCTGCAGGGTCTGGCTGAAGTCGTCGATCCGGTGGCGCTCCTGCGCCACCACGGCCGCAGGCGCCCGCGCCACGAAGCTGGCATTGCCCAGCTTCGCCTGGGCCTTGGTGATCTCGCCGTCGAGCCGGGTGATTTCCTTGCCCAGGCGGGCGCGCTCGGCCGCCAGGTCGATCGTGACCTGCAGCGCCAGGCGCAGCCCGGCCTGCATGGCCACCGGTGCGCTGGCGCTCTCGGCCGCAAACACCGCCTCGTCGTCGATGCGGCGCATGCCAGACAATTTGGCCAGGGCCTGGATCAGCGGGCCGGCTTCGTCGATGAAGGCGGCGTCGCCTGCGGTCTGGCCGATCGCCAGCATCGGCACGCGCTCGGCGGGCGACAAGCCCATCTCGCTGCGCAGGCTGCGGCTGGCGGCCACCACGCTCTTCAGCCGGTCCATCCAGGCGTCTGAAGCGGGGTCGATCTTGTCTGGCTGCGCCTGCGGGTAGGCGGCTGCGGCGATGGTGTCGTCGGCCGCCGCTGCCTTGCAGCCGGCCACCACCGCCACCGTGTCCCACAGCTCGGCGGTGACGAACGGCGCCAGCGGGTGCAGCAGGCGCAGCACGGTTTCCAAGGTCCGGATCAAGGTGCGGCGGGTGGCGCGCTGCTGCGCGGCATCGCCGTGCTGGAGCTGGACCTTGGCGATCTCCAGGTACCAGTCGCAGTAGGCGTCCCAGACAAACTGGTAGATGGCATTCGCCACGTTGTCGAGGCGGTAGCTGGCAAAGCCGTCGGCCACGGCGGCTTCCACACGCTGCAGCTCGTTGCTGATCCACTTGTCGGCCGGGCTGAAGCGCATGTAGCCATGTGCCGGGCCGCCAGGCTGGCATTCGGCCTTGGTGTGCTGCTTCAGGCCGCAGTCCTGGCCCTCGCAGTTCATCAGCACGAAGCGGGTGGCGTTCCAGAGCTTGTTGCAGAAGTTGCGGTAGCCCTCGCACCGCTTGGTGTCGAAGTTGACCGTGCGGCCCAGCGTGGCCATGACTGCAAAGGTGAAGCGCAATGCATCGGCGCCGTAGGCCGGGATGCCTTCGGGAAACTCTTTCTCGGTGGCCTTGCGCACCTTGGGCGCGGTCTCGGGCTTGCGCAGGCCGCTGGTGCGCTTGTCCAGCAGCGGGGCCAGGGCGATGCCGTCGATCAGGTCGACCGGGTCGAGCACATTGCCTTCACTCTTGCTCATCTTCTTGCCTTGCGCGTCCAGCACCAGGCCGTGGATGTAGACATGCCTGAACGGCACCTTGCCGGTGAAGTGCTTGGTCATCATGATCATCCGGGCGACCCAGAAAAAGATGATGTCGTGGCCGGTGACCAGCACGCTGCTGGGCAGGAACAGGTCTTGTTCGATGGTCTTGGCCGGCCAGCCCAGGGTGGAGAAGGGCACCAGGGCGCTGCTGTACCAGGTGTCCAGCACATCGGGGTCGCGCGTCAGCGCGCCGCTGTAGCCGGCGGCCGTGGCCTGGGCGCGGGCTTCGGCTTCGTCGCGGGCGACGAACAGCTCGCCGCCGCTGCCATACCAGGCCGGGATCTGGTGGCCCCACCACA
The DNA here is from genome assembly GCA_038218895.1 of Burkholderiales bacterium. Lineage (GTDB taxonomy): Bacteria > Pseudomonadota > Gammaproteobacteria > Burkholderiales > Burkholderiaceae_C > Pseudaquabacterium. The sequence goes on along the minus strand of JBBRJU010000080.1, from coordinate 2,212 downwards.
GCTGGCGGCTGATGCACCAGTCCTGGATGTTCTTCATCCACTGGTTGTAGGTGTTCACCCATTGCTCGGGCACGAACTGCACCTCGCCCGATTCGACCACCTCGATCGCTTGCTGGGCGATGCTCTTGCCTGGCTTGCCATCTTTGGATGCACCCGGTTTGGTCATGGCCACGAACCACTGGTCGGTCAGCATGGGCTCGATCACCTGGCCGGTGCGGGCGCAGCGCGGCACCTGCAGCTTGTGCTTCTTCGTCTCCACCAGCAGGCCTTCGGCATCGAGCTGGGCGATGATGGCTTTGCGGGCGGCAAAGCGGTCCAGCCCCCGGTAAGCGGCGGGCGCGCCGTCCCACACCTTGGCGTCCAAGGTGAAGATGGTCAGCATCTCCAGGCCATGGCGCAGGCCTACCTGGTAGTCGTTGGTGTCGTGTGCTGGCGTCACCTTGACCACGCCGGTGCCGAAAGCCTTGTCGACATAGGCATCGGCGATCACCGGCACCAAGCGGCCGGTGACCGGCAGGCGCACCTGCTTGCCGATGAAGGCGGCGTAGCGCACGTCATCGGGGTGCACCATCACGGCGGTGTCGCCCAGCATGGTTTCGGGCCGGGTGGTGGCCACCACCAATTGACTGCTGCCGTCCTCCAGCGGGTAGGCGATGTGCCAGAGGAAGCCGTCTTCCTCCTCGCTCTCCACCTCCAGGTCGGACACGGCCGACTTCAGCACCGGGTCCCAGCTGACCAGTCGTTTGCCGCGGTAGATCAGGCCCTCTTCATACAGCCGCACGAAGGTTTCGGTGACGGTGGCCGACAGTTTCGGGTCCATCGTGAAGTACTCATGCGCCCAGCTCACGCTGTCGCCCATGCGCCGCATCTGGCGGGTGATGGTGGCGCCGCTCTGGACCTTCCAGTCCCACACCTCGGCCGTGAACGCGTCGCGGCCGAGGTCATGCCGGCTGATGCCTTGGTCCTGCAATTGCCGCTCCACCACGATCTGGGTGGCGATGCCGGCATGGTCGGTGCCTGGCACCCACAGCGTGTTGAAACCACGCATACGGTGGTAGCGCGTCAGCGCGTCCATGATGGTCTGGTTGAACGCATGGCCCATGTGCAGCGTGCCGGTGACATTGGGTGGCGGCAACTGGATGGAAAACGATGGCTTGGCCGGGTCCAGCGACGGTGCATAGACGCCGCTTTGTTCCCACAGCGGGGCCCAGCGGGCTTCGATGGCGGCGGGTTCGAAGGATTTGGCGAGTTCGGTCATGGGGGCAGCAGGGCGCCGGGCCAGCCGGGCGGGCCGGCGGCGACAGGCATGTCAGAGGGGAGCGGCAATTGTAGAAGCCGGTCTCTGCTGGCGCAGCGCCGTCGGCCGTGGTGGGCCCGGCGGCAACTGTTGGCCGCCGTGGCGTCGATCAGCTTGAGCCAGCTGGTCCAGCCAGCGGCTTGGCGGGGCTGTCGCTGTCGCTGCCGGTACCGCGATCACGATCGCTGGCGCTCGCGTGGAAGGTGTCGTCGAAGCTGAACCACAGCGAGGTATAAAACGCCGCCGAAAACGCCAGGCCGATCGGCAGCGTCATCAGCCCCAGCAGCTGGCTGGCGCCAGTGATGGCCGCCACCACCGAGAACACCGCGCCGGTGGCCACCATGGCGCCCGCCCAGCCCACCAGGTACAGCGCGAAGGCGCCGCGGGTGCGCCACAGTGCCAGGGTGCTGCTGAACAAGGCCTGCACCGCCCCCTGGCCGCCCCAGTGCACCAGGGCCGGCGCATGCCAGAACGGCACCGACAGCAAGCCCGCCAGCCCCACCCGCACCAGCATGCCCTGCACCAGGCGCGGGTCGGCGACGATGGCGTCGAGCGCGGGTGACGGCTTGCCGTCGGCGCCGGCGGCGGCCATCTCGCGCTGCAAGGCCTCGAAGGTGCCGCCGTCGACCCAGTCGGCCAGGGTGATGACCAGCATCGTGCCCAGCGCATAGGCCGCGCACAGCACCCACTGCGCCCGGCGCTGGCTGCGCACCGGGTGGCGCAGGCCGTCAGCCAGCTGGCCGATGTGCACCGGGCCACCGGCCAGCGCGCTGCGGCTGGCAATCATGAAGCCCAGGCTCAGCATCGGCAGCAGTGCCATGCCCAGCGGCCCGCCCAGCACCGGCACCACCACCATCAGCAGCAGCACGGTGAACTGGAAGAAGGCGAACAGGCCGACGAAGGCCAGCGGCCGCT